>NZ_JBFJYW010000208.1:0-7064 GCF_041622395.1 Pontiella sp.
ACCCGTTTGAAATTGTGGTGGATAAAGTCGTCGAGCAGGGGATGACGGGCGTCCGCGCAAAGGTGAACGTCCATGAGCATCATCATGATCATGACCACGGGCATGGGCACGGGCATGGGCATCATCACCACGGCCGGCATCTGGGCACGATCCTGAAGCTGATCGCGGAAAGCGCGCTGCCGGATCCGGTGAAGGAACGCGCTTCGGCGGTTTTCCAACGCATCGGCGAAGCGGAAGCGGCCATTCACGGCGTTGATATCGAAGCGATTCATTTCCACGAGGTTGGGGCGATGGATTCGATCGTCGACATCGTCGGCTGCTGCCTCGCGCTGCACCAGCTGGGCGTGGACGGCGTATCGATCCGCGATCTGCCGCAGGGCCACGGAACGATCGAATGCGCGCATGGAACCTATCCCAATCCCGCGCCGGCGACGCTCCGCATTCTGGAAGGCTTTCCCGTTCACGACGTGGACGAACCGTTCGAGCTGGTGACGCCGACGGGCGCGGCGCTGGTCTCTTCGTGGCGCACTGCGGCGGCTCCTCCGTCCGGCAGCCGCGCGGTCAAGACCGCCTACAGTTTCGGCCACCGCAAACTGAACCGCCGCCCGAACCTGTTGCGCGCCACCCTCTACGAGGAGGCCGACGACCGAACCGTGGATGAAGTGTTGATTTTGGAATGCAACCTCGACGACACCACGCCGGAGTTGGTGGGCTGCCTGTTCGACCAGTTGCTCGAAGCGGGCGCGCTGGACGTGTTCACGACGCCGGTGTTCATGAAGAAACAGCGGCAGGGAATTTTGCTGACGGCGTTGTGCAATCCTTCCGACCGCGAGCGGATGCTCGATCTGGTTTTCCGGGAGTCCACCACTTTCGGTATTCGCGAGCATCTGTCCAAACGCACCGTGCTGGAGCGTAGTTTTAAGACTGTGGCAACGCCGTATGGCGCGGTGCGGCTCAAAGTGGGCAGCCGCAACGGCTCGCCCGTCACGGTTTCCCCGGAGATCGAGGATTGCCGAAAACTGGCGAAAGAAAACAAGATTGCGGTTCGGGAAGTGTACGACGCCGCCAAGAAAGGATTGGAATGAAACTAAAGTTCGTATTGTCGGGGTTGTTGCTTCTCGGAATGACCGGCCTGGCGGAATTGAAACTGCCGGCGCTGTTTTCGGACGGCATGGTGCTGCAACGCGATCAACAGGTCGCCGTGTGGGGCTGGGCCGATCCCGGCGCCGACGTGGTCGTTTCGTTTGCCGGACAGCAAAAGAGCGTTAAGGCGAATCCGGATGGAACGTTTCTGGTTCGGCTCGATACGATGAAGGCGTCTGCCGATCCCCGGCCGCTGGCGGTCAGGGCCGGCACCGATGCCGTTGAGGTGAAGAACGTGCTCGTTGGCGAAGTCTGGCTCTGTTCCGGACAATCGAACATGCAAATGGCCGTCGCCGCGGCGGATAATTTCAAGGCGGAGCAAGCGGCCGCAAACCACCCGCTGATCCGCATGTTCACGACCGTTCGAAACGCGAGTCCGGAACCGCTTGCGGACTGCCGCGGTTCCTGGAGCGTCTGTACCCCGGAATCGGTCGGCGGTTTTTCCGCCGCGGGCTATTTCTTCGGGCGGGAGATCCAGCAGGCGCTCGGTGTTCCGGTTGGCCTGATTCATTCGTCGTGGGGCGGCACCTGCATCGAGGCGTGGAGTCCGTTGGAATCGCTCGCGCCCTATCCGTTGGCCATGAAGACCAAGGCCGGCTACGACGCGGGCGCCCGGAAATTCAGTGCCGCCGCCGAGGAGGAGCGCTTCGCAAAGGTGCATGCCCAGTGGCAGGAAAAGGCCAAGACGGCCACGGCCAACGGAAAGGCGGCCCCGCGCGAACCGCAGCGCCGCGTCAATCCGCGCCTGAACCAAAACTATCCGGCAAACCTCTACAATGCCATGATCCATCCGCTGGTGCCCTACGGCATGCGCGGCGCCATCTGGTATCAGGGCGAGCGCAACGCGAAAACCTACGCAAGCGCCATGGAATACCGCGCGCTGCTTGAAAACCTCGTGACCCGTTGGCGCGCGGACTGGAACGACGAGTTCCCGTTCTATGCGGTGCAGCTGGTCAACTACAAGGCCCCCCAAACCAAGCCGGTCGAAAACTCGGCGTGGGCCTGCATCCGCGACAGCTTCCTGAACTTCCACAAGGAAGTGCCCCATGCCGGCATCGCCGTCGCGATCGATGTGGGCATGGAGAAAAACATCCATCCCACCAACAAGCAGGCGGTCGGCTTCCGGCTGGCGCGGCAGGCCCTGGCGAAAACCTACGGCCTCGACGTCGTGCCCGGCGGCCCCATCTATCGATCGATGAAGAAGGACGGCGATAAGATCGTCGTCGCGTTCGACGACATCGGCGCGGGGCTGGTGGCGCAGGGCGGCGCGCCGCTCAAGCGCTTTGCCATCGCCGGGGCGGACCGCAACTTTGTGGAGGCGAAGGCCGTCATTGCCGGCGACACCGTCGTGGTCGGCTCCGATCAAGTGGCCGACCCGGTGGCCGTGCGCTATGCCTGGGCGGACAATCCGGTCGGATGCAATCTGTTCAACAAGGACGGGTTCCCGGCCTCGCCGTTCCGGACCGACGACTGGGCACCCGCCGCCGAATAGCGGGAAAACCCGTTTGCGTTTTCCGAGCCCCTGCCATATCGTCGGCCCCTTTCGAATTTCGGGGATTTCCTATGTTGGCAAAACGAATCATTCCCTGCCTGGATGTAACGGGCGGGCGCGTCGTGAAGGGCGTTAATTTTGTGGATCTGCGCGATGCGGGCGATCCGGTTGAGTGTGCCAAGGCCTACGAGGCCCAGGGTGCCGACGAGCTCACCTTCCTCGACATTACCGCGTCGAGCGACGGCCGCGATACGATGGTCGACATCGTCCGCCGCTGTGCCGAGCAGGTTTTCATGCCGCTGACCGTCGGCGGCGGAATCCGCACCGCGGCCGATGTGCGCCGCATGCTTCAGGCCGGGGCCGACAAGGTTTCGTTCAACACCGCCGCCATCAACAACCCCGACATTCTCAACGAATGCTCCGACTCGTTCGGCTCGCAGTGCACCGTGCTTGCGATCGATGCGCGCCGCAACGGCGACGGAACCTGGGGCGTCTTTACCCACGGCGGCCGCAACCCGACCAACCTCGACGCGGTGGAGTGGGCCATCGAAGGCTCCCGCCGCGGCGCGGGCGAAATCCTGCTCACCAGCATGGATTGCGATGGCTGCAAGGATGGGTACGACCTCGAGCTCACGCGCACGATTTCCGAGGCGGTCAACGTGCCGGTCATCGCGTCCGGCGGCGCGGGCACCTTGGCGCATATGGCCGAAGCGGTGACCGAAGGCAAGGCCGACGCCGTGCTGGCCGCATCCATTTTCCATTTCGGCGAATTCACTATGAAAGAGGTGAAGGAGTATTTGCGCTCGAAGGGCATCGAGGTCCGCTTATAGGCCCGCCGTTGCGCCCGCCGCATTGCGGGCGCGCGCTTTTCCCCGGTGAACAGGGATTGACATTGCCGGCGAATACACATAAAAAGTCGAAAGTTTCAGGACGAAACCATTCTCTTTCTTGGGGTTCCCATTCAAACGATTTCCTCTCTAGCCATTCATGTCGGATTCTGAACGAAGTTCACTTGTGATCGGCTTAACCGGCGGCATTGCTTGCGGGAAATCGGAGGTCGGACGGATTCTCGGGGAAATGGGCTTCGCCGTATGCGACGCCGATCAGGTGGCGCACGCGCTGATGCGAAAGGGGACTGCGGTCTTCCGGCAGGTGGTCGATCGTTTCGGCGAACGAATCCTGGCGGCCGACGGCGAAATCTCCCGTCCGATTCTGGGGGAAGCCGTATTCCGAAATCCAAGCCAAAGAGCGGCGCTCGACCGGTTGGTTCATCCGGCGGTGAGGGCGGAGCTCGAAGGGTGGATTTCCGAGCGGCGATCGATGGGGGAAGATGCCGTTGTACAGCTTCCATTGCTGTTTGAAAGCGGCATGCAGGCATTGGATTGGGATGCGGTTTTTTGTGTTTCCAGCAGCGGCGAACAGGTTTTTCGACGGTTGGAAAAGCGCGGGTTGGATCGCGATCAGGCGGAGGCGAGGATACGTTCCCAGATGCCGCTTGAGCAAAAGGAACGGCTTGCGGACCGGGTGATCCGGAACCACGGGACATTGAACGAACTGGAAGCGGCGGTACGGCAGGCCGTTGAACTAACTGCCGCGAAAGGGTTGAAATGAGCGAAGAAAACGAATTTGTCGACAAAGCCGCAAGCGGTGCCGAAAGCACGGAAGCACCGGCCGCCAAGAAGGTCACCAAGAAAAAGGCCTCCAAGAAAAAGGCCGCGGCCAAGAAGGACGTCGGGGCAGGAGCTCCGGCTCCGGCCGGCGAGTCGCCGGAATCCGCACCGGCCCCTGCGGCCCCCGCAGCTGCGGCACCGGACCAGAACAACAATAACAATAACAACAACGACGGCGGTGGCCAGGGGCGCCCGCAACAGCAGCATCAACAGCCGCGCAACGATCGGTTCGGCGGCAAGAACAACAAGAAAAACCGCAACAAGAACAAGCAGCCGCAACAACGGTGGAACGAAGATCCGCCGCCGAACACGGAAAACCTTCCGCCCTTCTCCCTGCATGAAATGCAGGTCACGGCCATCAACGACATCAAGGCGCTGGCCGAGCAGTACGGGCTTCAGGACTATGCCGGGCTGGCCAAGCACCAACTCATTTTCGAACTGCTCAAGAACCACGGCCGCCGCGGCGGTCCGTTGCAGGGGCGCGGCGTGCTCGAAGTGCTCCCCGATGGGTTCGGCTTCCTCCGCTCGCCGCTGAACAGCTATCAGCCCGCGCCGGACGATATCTATGTCTCCCCGTCGCAGATCCGCCGTTTCGGCGTCCGTACGGGCGATTCCGTCGAGGGCTCCATCCGCGCCCCCAAGGAAAAGGAGCGCTTCTTCGCGCTGCACCGCGTCGATCGCATCAACGGGGAAGATCCGGAGATGGCCCGCAAGCGCGAGCCGTTCGAAAACCTGACGCCGCTCTTCCCGGACCAACGCCTGGTGATGGAGACCGACCAAAAGGAAATCTCCATGCGCGTCATGGATATCGTGACGCCGATCGGCAAAGGGCAGCGCGGCCTGATCGTGGCGCCGCCGCGCACCGGTAAAACCGTGCTGATGCAGAAGATGGCCAACAGCATTTCCAGAAACAATCCGGAAGCCAAGTTGATCATCCTGCTCATCGACGAGCGGCCCGAGGAAGTGACCGACATGCGCCGCAACACCCAGGCCGAAGTGCTGGCCTCCACCTTCGACGAGCCGCCGGAACGCCACACGCAGGTCGCCGAGATCGTCATCGAAATGGCGAAGCGTTTGGTGGAGCAGGGCCAGGACGTTATCATCCTGCTCGACTCCATCACCCGCCTGGCCCGCGCCTACAACACCACCTCGCCGCACTCCGGCAAGATCCTTTCGGGCGGGGTCGATTCCAACGCGCTGCACAAACCGAAACGCTTTTTCGGCGCGGCGCGCAACATCGAAGGCGGCGGCAGCCTGAGCATCATCGCCACGGCGCTGGTCGATACGGGCAGCCGCATGGACGAAGTGATCTTCGAAGAGTTCAAGGGCACGGGCAACATGGAGCTGGGCCTCGACCGCGAGCTGGTCAACAAGCGCATCTACCCGGCCATCAACATCGAACGCTCCGGCACCCGCAAGGAAGAGCTGCTGCTGCATCCCGACGAACTGCAACGCATCTGGACGCTCCGCAAGGCGCTGAAGGATGTCCCGCAGGTCGAAGCGATGGAACTGCTCATCAACCGCCTCAAGAAAACCAACAACAACCTCGAATTCCTCATGACCCTCCAGGGGGGATAGGGCGCGGTTTGCGGTCTGGAAAAAGGCGGCCCCGGGGCCGCCTTTTTCATTTGCTCTTTTGACAGCGTTGGGCCCGTCTTGTAGCATCGCGCCTGTAGCAAGGGGGCACTATGCAGACGGCCAGAAAGGTGAACGCGGTTTTGTTGGCGGGCGACCGGCGCGCCAGCATTGCGTTGCGCAGCGACAACAAGGCGTTTCTGGAGCTCAAGGGGGTACCGCTCTTCATCCACGTGCTCAAGGCGTTGCTCAACGCGCAACTCGTCGGCAAGGTGGCGGTGGTCGGGCCGGCCGGCCGCATCCGCGAAGCCTGCCAAAAGCATGGCGTGTCCGCCGGGGTGATCGTGGTCGAGCAACGCGAAAACATGGTCGAGAACTTCAAGGTGGGCTATGTCGCGGCGCTGGGGTTGGACCCCTCCGTTCCGTTCTGGAGCTTGAAGGGAACCGCGCACGAAGAGACCCCGGTGCTCGTTGCGCCCTGCGATATCCCGCTCCTCGTCCCGGAAGAGGTCGACGAATTCCTGATGCGCAGCAACATGCACGAATACGACTATTCCATCGGCATCACCTCCCGCAACGTGCTGGCGCACTTCCATCCGACCGACGACCAGCCCGGCATCCGCATGATCTATTTCCACATCAAGGAAGATCTGATGCGGCACAACAACCTGCATATCGGCAAACCCCTCAAATTCGACCATCTCGACTACATCGAAAAGATGTACGAGTGGCGCTACCAAACGCGCATCGCCAACATTCTGCGCATGCTCTTCTCCCTGTTGGTCAACGGGGGGCGGCTGCTGAAAAGCCTGCGCGTCTTCATCCTCATGCAAATCTCGCTCTACTACGACCGGCACGGCCATCCGCGGCTCTCCGACCGCCTGCGCTCCTGGGTCGGCTTCACCCGTCTCGAAGAGGGCATCGGCAACGCCATCGGCGCCCGCGTCCAGATTGTCTACACCCACTTCGGCGGCGCCGCGCTTGACGCCGACAACGAACGGGACCTCGCCGTCATCGAACAACGCTACGACGAGTGGATGCACTTCCAGCGCAACCTCTATCCGCAGTCCTAGCCTGAATTATTCACGCGCCGAGTTTGCTTTGGCAACAAGGCGTCGAAAGGTGCCGCTGTAGCAGCCTACCGCAAGCCTTTCGCAACGAAGTTGACGAAGTGAAATCGCCGC
>NZ_JBFJYW010000209.1:0-7044 GCF_041622395.1 Pontiella sp.
TCGTCAGTTGCCGCGATGCCAACAACCAGGCGATCTACACCCTCAAGGGAAAGCCGCTCAACGTTTGCGACCTCAAGCGCGACGCGCTCTACAAAAACGTGGAGATCTACAACCTGATGCGCGGCCTCAACATCGAGGAAAACCTCGACAACCTGCGCTACAACCACGTCATCCTCGCCACCGACGCCGACGTCGACGGCCTGCACATCCGCAACCTGATGATCACCTTTTTCCTGCGCTTCTTCGAGTCGCTCGTGCGCGAAGGGCACTTGAAGATTCTCGAAACGCCGCTGTTCCGCGTGCGCAACAAGAAGGAGACGATCTACTGCTACTCCGAAGAAGAGCGCGTCGCCGCCATCAATAAAATCGGCCGCGGCGCGGAGATCACCCGATTCAAAGGGCTCGGGGAAATCTCGCCCAAGGAGTTCAAGGATTTCATCAGCGACGACGGCATGCGGCTCTCGCAGGTGAACATTAAAGGCGACCACTCCATTTCGGAGATTCTCTCCTTTTACATGGGCAAAAACACGCCCGACCGTCGCGACTTCATCATGGACAACCTCGTCGTCGACGCCGAAATGCTTTAGGAAATTTGAACCATGGCTAATCACAAACCAGACGAAGAATTGGAACTGTTCGGGAATATTCCAGACCCGGCCGACGACGCCGCCGAAGAAGAAACGGCCGATGTGGAGGAAGAGCCCGCCGAGGATGCGGAACCCGAAACCGACGAAAAGAAAGGCTTCGATCCGCTGCATGCGGAGCATGGCCCGCTCAACAGAATGGTGCGGCAAAACTTTTTGGAATATGCGACCTACGTCATCTGCGACCGCGCCATTCCCGCGCTCGAAGACGGCCTCAAGCCCGTACAGCGCCGCATCATGCATGCGCTCAAGGAGAAGGACGACGGCCGCTTCATCAAGGTCGCCAACATTGTCGGCCACACGATGCAGTACCACCCGCACGGCGACGCCTCGATCGCCGATGCGCTGGTGACGCTGGCCAACAAGCGCTACCTGATCGAAGGGCAGGGAAACTACGGAAACATTTTCACGGGCGACCGCGCGGCCGCCTCGCGTTATATCGAGTGCCGCTTGACCCCGCTGGCGCGCAACGAGATCTTCAACAAGGAGCTGACCGAGTGGATCCCGAGCTACGACGGCCGCAACAAGGAGCCCGTCAGTCTGCCGTGCAAGCTGCCGCTGATGCTGATGCTCGGCGCGGACGGCATCGCCGTCGGCCTTTCGACCTGCATCCTGCCGCACAACTTCATCGAGTTGCTCGAAGCGCAGATTGAAATCCTGCGCGAGAAGAAACGCACCCCCGTCGAACTCAACCTGCTGCCGGACTTCCAGACCGGCGGCCTGATGGATGTTTCGGAATACAACAAGGGCAACGGCAAGGTGAAGCTGCGCGCCAAGATCGAAATGCGCAAAAACAACCGACTCGTCATTACCGAAGTGCCCCACGGCACCAATACGGAATCCTTGACGGCCTCGATCGAAGACGCGGTCAAAAAGAAAAAGGTGCCCGTGCGGCAGATCGACGACTTTACCGCCGAGAAGGTGGAAATCGAACTGACGCTCTCCCCCGGCGCCTCGCAGGAAAAGGCCATCCAGGCGCTGTATGCCTTCACCAAATGCGAAACCTCGGTTTCGAGCCGGCTGATCTGCCTGCGCGAAAACCGCCCGGTCGAGATGACGATCGACGAAGTGCTGCGCGAAAATACGGCTCAGTTGCTCGTCATCCTGGAAAAAGAGCTGGAGCTGCGCAAAGCCAAGCTGCTCGACGATTTCCACGGCAAAACCCTCGTCCAGATCTTTGTCGAAAACCGCATCTACAAACTGATCGAGCAGTGCAAAACCTACGAGGCGGTCTACGAAGCCATCTACAAGGGGCTGGAGCCGTTCAAAGGCCAACTGCGGCGCGCGATCGTCGACGAAGACATCGAAATGCTGCTGGGCGTACGCATCAAGCGCATCTCGCTGTTCGACATCGAGAAAAACCGCAAGGATATCGAAGAGATCCTGGCCGAACTCGCCGAGGTGGAAAAGAATCTGGCCGCGCTCAACGGCTACGCGATCCGCTACCTCAAGCGGCTGATCAAGGAATACCGGGGCCAGTATCCGCGCTGCACCGAGTCGGCCTGCTTCAAAGAGATCGAAGTCCGCGAGCTCACCGCCACCGAGCTGCAGATCAAACGCGACGAAAACGGCTACATCGGCACCAACGTCAAAGGCGAAACCATCCTCGAATGCTCCTCGCTCGACAAGCTGCTGGTGATCTGGAACGACGGCAAATACAAGGTGATGCCGCCGCCCGACAAGCTGTTCGTCGACGAAAGCCTGGAGCGTTGCGAAATCTTCGACCGCGACCGGCCGTATACCGCCGTCTACACCGATTCCCGCGTCACCTACCTCAAGCGCTTCCAGTTCGGCGGCGCCATCATGAACCGCGAGTATTTCCTGTCGCAGGGCGAAAAATCGAAGCTCAAGCTGCTCGTCGACGGTACGCCCGAGGCGATCTACGTCAAATACCAGCCCGCCAAGGGGCAGCGCATCAACCAGCAGAAATTCCGCCCGTCCGACATCGCCATCAAGGGCGTCAAGGCGCGCGGCAACCGGATGACGACCAAGAACATCAAGTATATCGGCATCGAACCCGGCCGTTGGTGGGATGCCAACAACGACGGCGCGATGCCCGACGGCGTGCTGCTGTAAGCCGCGCTATTGCGGGATAAACAGCTTTTGGCCCACGTAAATCTGGTCGGACTTGAGGTTGTTGGCCTTCATGATGGCGGAAACCGTGGTGCCGTATTTCGCGGCGATCGTGGAAAGCGTGTGCCCGGATTGGACCTCGTGCTCGTAGCCGCCCTGATGTTGCGACGAGCTCGACGGGCGGCTGGCAACGCTCTTCTTCAACAACGCTTCGACGCGGCGGATCAACTCGTCCATCTCGCGCTTTTGCTTGGCTTCGAGCGCGCCCATCTTGGCGTTGAGCGAGCCAACCTGGCTGTTGAGGGAGCGGACGTCCGCGCGCAACTGCTGGACCTCCTGCACCATGCGCGCATTTTCCATTTCGACGGTTTCAACCTGGCCCCTGACGCGATAGACTTGCTCTTCGGCATGGCGCTGGGCGGCCAGCTGCCGGGCCTGCGCCTCGCGGTGCTGCTGCGGGGTCTGCATGGTTTCGCATCCGGCAAGAAGAAGAACCGAAAGCGAAGATAAACTTACGATGGTTTTATATTTCATGGTTCGATCCACATTTGGGAACCGCGGAATGTCCAACAAGGAATCTTTAATTTCGGAAGGAAGCGGCTTCCGCTCCTCCATTATCCCCGTTTTCGTTCTTCGGTTCGGTGTTCGTTATTCAATATTCGAGATTCAAGCGAAGCGCTCAGGGTTTCCAAAGGTAAAGGAATCTGGGCGAGTCCATGGCGGTAAAGTCGGGCAGCGACGGGGCTTTCGAGGCCATCAGCATATCGAAGAAGCTCATCGTCTCGCTGTAGCGGACCAGATAGAGATCCTCCACGTCCAACAGGTCGGCGAGTTTGTCGAGCGCGTCCTGGAAATAGCCGACGCCATCGATCAGATTGTGCTCCACGGCCTGCCCGGCGCTGAAGACGCGCCCATCGAGCAGCTTGCGGCTCTCGAGTCCGCGCGCGGTTTCGACGATCGAGGCAAAACGATCCTGCATGCCGTCGACGAGCTCCTGCATCATGGCAAGGTGCTTCGGGTCGACCTCCTCGAACGGATTGAGCATATCCTTGTTTTCGCCGGAGGCGATGGTGACGGAAGAGAGGCCCACCTTGTCGGCCAGCCCCTTCATGTTGAGCGTCTGCATGATGACCCCGACGGAACCGACGATCGCGGTCGGCTCGGCCATGATGAAGTCGCCCGCCATGGCGGCATAGTAGGCCCCCGATGCGCCGAGGTCGCGGACAAAGACCATCACCACGCGCGCCTCGTCCGCCCGCTTGAACCGCTTCAGGGCGGCGTAGATTTCGTCGCTGGGCGTCACGGCGCCGCCGGGGGAGTCGACCTCCAGCAGGATGGCCTTCACCTCTTCGTCGATGGTGGCGCAACGGATTTGGTAGAGGATGCTTTCCACCATGTCGGGTTCGTAGCCGATCAACCGCTGTTGGCGGCCCCGCATGATGACGCCGGAGAGGGCGATCCGCACCACCTTGGTTTCGCCGTATCCATAGGACCAGACCTCGTCGTACGAGGGCTCTTCGTCCACCGGGTAATCGGTATCGGCCTTGGCCGTCCGCGACACGAGCGATGCGAGCAGGCCGAGATTCATCAATCCGCTCATCGCGAGCATGGCCGCAAGAACCGCCACCGCGATCCACAATCCTGTCTTCGATCCTTTTTCGGCCATGTTGCTCTCCTGGAAATCCAATGGCCGAACACCATAGAGGGTTCCCCCCATTATTTGAATAAATAAATTCCAATGGCCGGAAATAATCCGCTATTTTCTCCGGATCAGTGCAAAACGGAGAGAAGACCTTGGACTATTTGAAACGAGCGAGAGCAGTGCTGGACATCGAGCTGGCCGGCATCGAAAAAGTGAAAAACGAATTGGGCGAAGGTTTCGTCCAGGCGGTCGACGCCATTTTGGAAACGATCGACAACGGACGCGGCAAGGTGGTCGTGACCGGCGTCGGCAAAAACTGGCACATCGGCAAGAAAATCGCCGCAACGCTCACCAGCACCGGCACGCCGACCGTCGCCATGCACCCGATCGAGGCCATGCACGGCGACTTCGGCATTGTTTCCGACCACGACATCGTGCTGGCGATGAGCTATTCCGGCGCCTCCGACGAGCTGATCACGGTGCTGCAGCCGATCAAGCGCAAGGGCGTCAAGATTATCGCCCTGACCGGGGTGATGGATTCCCCGCTGGCGGAACACGCCGACATCATCGTCTCGGTCAAGGTCGAGAAAGAGGCCTGCCCGTTCAACATGGCGCCGACCACCAGCACCACCGCCACGCTGGCGCTTGGCGACGCGCTGGCGATGGTGCTGCTCGAAGCCCGCGGCTTCAAGATCGAGGACTATGCCAAACTCCACCCCGGCGGCGCCATCGGCCGCACCCTGCTGCTGCACGTCTCCGACGTCATGCGCACCGGCAACCGCTGCGCCACCGTCCCGTCCGGACATCTCGTCCGCGAGGCGCTGCTCGCCATGACCGGCGCCAAGGCCGGCTGCGTCGCCGTCGTCAACGAAGACCAAACCTTGGCCGGAATCATGACCGACGGCGACCTCCGCCGCCACCTCATCGAAACCCCCAACCTGACCGAGCACTCCGTCGACGAAGTCATGACGCGCAACCCCAAAACGCTCAAGCCCGACATGCTCGCCCTGGAAGTCCTCAACATCTACGAACAATGCAACATCGACGACCTGATCGTGGTCGACGACCAAAACCGCGTCGTCGGCGCCGTCGATATCCAGGACATGCCGAAGCTGAAGATTCTTTAGGCAACCTATTGAGCCCAAAAAACAAATTTGGAAACCTAAAGTTGAATGATCCCGTTCAGCTCTACTTGACTGGTAATCGTCTGGAAAAAACGAAGAAATCTGGACTACCGTTCATGGAGTTTTTTGCAGGGATTGGCTTGGTAAGATATGCTCTGGAGCGTCAAGAATGGCAGGCAGTATATGCAAATGACATCGCAGCAGATAAAGAGCAAATGTACTGCGATCATTTTGGAAGTAAGGATTCAGAATTCGACCTTGGTGATATACATCAGGTAGACGCTAATAAGCTACCACAAGCACTGTTGGCAACTGCGTCATTCCCATGCACTGATTTATCCCTTGCAGGTGCGAGGGCTGGCTTAAACAAAGGGAAACAATCATCCGCATTTTGGGGATTTATCGATATTCTTAAATCATTGAAAGATCGCCGCCCTCCACTTGTAATGCTGGAAAATGTTCCCGGGTTTTTAACCTCTCACAAAGGCAAGGATTTCCACGAAGCCCTACAAGCCTTGAACAACCTCGAATATGCGGTTGACACGTTTATTATCGATGCAATGGACTTTGTCCCCCAAAGCAGAAAGCGCTTGTTTATTATCGGAAAGAAGAAATTATATTTTGATCCGAATCCCCAGGCCATCGAAGAATCCACCCTAAGACCCAAGGCCCTTACGTCTTTCATCCACCAACACCCTGACATTACGTGGAATATAAAAAGACTCCACCTAGAACCAAAGCGAACTGATCTGTTGAATGATATTATTGAAGATGTACCACTGAACTCCAAATTATGGTGGGATGTTAAACGGGCAAGTTATCTCCTTTCGCAAATGAGTCCTAAACACAGCACATTAGCCACCGAAATGATTGCACAGAAAAAATGGTCGTATGGAACTGTTTTCAGACGTGTCCGGAATGGAAAGAGTATGGCAGAACTCAGAACAGATGGAATCGCTGGATGCCTGCGAACGCCAAAGGGAGGGAGTGCAAAACAGATCCTGTTTAAGGCGGGGTTTGGCCGCTATCACATTCGGCTTCTCACCGCGAGAGAGTGTGCCCGCTTAATGGGAGCAGATGACTTTGTATTACAAGTGCCCCCAAATCAGGCCTATTTTGGTTTTGGAGACGCCGTGTGTGTTCCGGTCATCGAGTGGATCGCCAAGAATTACCTCAACCCTTGCATTGCTGAAATTTCCGACAAGCTTAAATAAAAGGAAAACACTATGACTCCATTGGAAAAAGCTCTGCATGAATTCGCCACTCCCAAACGAATCAAACAGAAAGGATTCCTGAGCATGGGACTTGTGATTACGAGAGCCGCTCAAATCACAGACTTTCCGTTAAATGCGGAGGATTTTCTCTCAGGTAGCACAGGACAAGTAAAGGGTCTCGGTAAGACCGCAGTTCAGAAAATCTTGAAAAATCATGACATTGACCGAGTACTTGCAGAAGAATGCGGACAGAAGTGGCCTCGGTTTTTAAACCGGTCGACCGTCAGTTTAAGCTATGCCGCATAGGCTCCGGTTCCTTTGGTTTCCTTCCTCCCCCGGGGGAGGAA
>NZ_JBFJYW010000210.1:0-7015 GCF_041622395.1 Pontiella sp.
CGATCGGATTCAACACAGCGCCCACCCACGGCAGCTGCACGCATGTGCGGCACGCGGATCGGATATCCGCGCTACGCCGTAGCTCGCAAATCCGTTGCGAGTTCCCGTACCCACGGCACGCGGAGAAAAGGAAAAGGAGTCGGGGAAACGGAGTCGGAAACGGAGTCGGTCCCGCAATATAGTAATCCCTTTCCATTCGGGTCAGTCATCTGATGTAAGTGCCAGTTGCAACTCCACCAAAACCCCATCGTCGTCACGGCGAACCCGGCCCTGAGCAATGCAATCTTCGGCCTAACCCTTTACCGGTCAACCTACCCCCCTTACCTTTTGAACTTTTCCCGCATGCCTGCGTACATCGAAACACTCTCGGCATGACAGGAGGAGGATGAGATACGTCTTCCCCCACATCCCAACGCGCGCAGATAACAAAAAAAACCCCGCAGCCCAAGGGCGACGGGGTTTTGCGAAGCGCGCTGCGAGTAAAATTACTCGGCGGCGGCCACTTCTTCGGTTGCTTCGGTAGCCGCTTCAACCTTTTCGGCCGGAGCCGGAGCAGCGATTGCATCGACCCACTCCAGCAGCACCATTTCGGAACCGTCGGAAATCCGACGACCCAGCTTGAGGATGCGGGTGTATCCGCCGTTGCGTGCTGCGAACGTCGGGGCAACCGCATCGAAGAGTTCCTTGACGGAAACTTCGTTCTTCAGCGTTGCGATCGCCTGGCGACGAGCTGCGAGGGTGCCCTTCTTGCCGAGGGTAACCATCTTTTCGGCAAGGCAACGTGCGGCCTTGGCCTTCGGTGCGGTGGTTTTGATGCGTTTGTTATCGATCAACGCACAAACCAGATTCGACAGCAACTCGTTGCGGTGTGCGCTGGTGCGGCCGAGTTTAACAGTTTTTTTACGATGTCTCATTGTTACAACCCTTTAGTAAATTAGAAACTAGTCTTCGAAGGACGTGCCTTTCAGCAGGTCGATATCAAAGGTCATTCCGAGCGACAGGCCCATTTCCTGGATCTTCGCCTTGATTTCGTTGAGCGACTTCTTACCGAAGTTGCGGTATTTCAGCATTTCAGCTTCGGTCTTCTGCGCCAGCTCGCCGACGGTGGTGATGTTGGCGTTGTTCAGGCAGTTCGCGGCTCGGACGCTGAGTTCGATTTCGTTGACACTGATGTTGAGCTTCTTGCGGAGCTCTTCCTTCTCCATGTCGATCTGCTTTTCGCTTTCCTCGAACTCGATCAAATCCTTGTCGTAGGAGACGAAAACGTCGAGGTGGTGGCGAAGGATCGCGGCGGACATGGTCAGCGCGTCGTCCGGGCTAACACGGCCATCGGTCCAGATTTCGATGATGAGTTTGTCGTAGTCGGTGCGGCGACCCACGCGGGTGTTCTCGGTTTCGTACTTTACGCGGCGAACCGGGGAGAACAGACAGTCGATCGGGATAATTCCGATTTCCTGGTTTTCCTTCTTGTTGAGGTCGGCCGGGCAGTAACCGCGCCCGATGCGCACTTCCATTTCAGCCTCGAAAACGGCCCCTTCGGAAAGCGTGCAGATCACGAAATCGGGATTCAGGACCTCGATCTTTTCGGAGGTGACGATGTCGCCGGCCGTGACTTCGCCCGGGCCTTCAACCTTGATTTTAGCCATCTGCGGATCGCGGGTGTAGCTCTTGAACAGCAGCTGCTTCATGTTCAGGATGATGTCGGTGACATCTTCCATCACGCCGTCGAGGCTGCAGAATTCGTGCGGAGCCCCCTTGATCTTGACGGAAGAAACGGCGGCGCCTTCGAGCGAAGAGAGCAAAACGCGGCGGAGCGAGTTGCCCATGGTGCGTCCGTAGCCGCCCTCGAAAGGTTCAGCATAGAACTTACCGTAGTTTTCCGTGGAAACAGTTTCGTCTTTAACGACCTGCTTCGGCATTTCAAAACGACCGAGTCGTGTAGCCATGGTATATCCTCCCAGAACCGGTCGTTAACCGGCTCGTATGGTGTGTGAATTACGTTAAAAAAACCAACTAGACGCGACGGCGCTTCGGCGGGCGGCATCCATTGTGCGGGATCGCGGTGGTATCCTTGATCGTCGTGATGGAAAGACCAGCGGACTGGATGGCGCGCACGGCGGACTCGCGGCCGGCACCCGGACCCTGAACACGGACTTCCACTTCGCTCATGCCATGGCTGATTGCCGTACGCGCAGCGTCCTGGGCAACCGTGGTGGCCGCGAATGCGGTGGACTTGCGCGATCCCTTGAAGTTACAGCGACCGGCGCTGCTCCAGGAAACCACGTTGCCACGCATATCGGTGATGGAAACGATGGTGTTGTTGAAGGTGGTCTTCACGAATGCAATCCCGACGGGAACATTCTTGGACCCCTTCTTGCGCTTGATCGGCTCGATGACTTCATCGGCGAGCAGGTCGGCGGCGGTGGGCAGGCGGGATTTCTTTTCCTCAACCTTTTCCTCGACCGGAGCGGCGGCGCTTTTTTCCGCGGCGGCAACCGGAGCGGTTTTCTCCACCACTTTTTCTTCTACTTCAATTTTTTCTTCTGCCATGGAATCAATTCCTTATTTAGAGGCGGCCTTGGCGGCGGAGCGTGCTTCCTTGCCGCGAACAATACCGACGGTACGCTTCGCGCCCTTGCGGGTACGTGCATTGGTCTTGGTGCGCTGACCGCGAACCGGCAACCCGGCGCGATGGCGACGACCACGGTAGGACCCAACCGAAATCAAGCGGCGGATGTTTGCCGCAACTTCGCGACGCAGGTCACCTTCGATGCGGTATTCGTTCTGCAGAACGGAAACGAGCGACTGGATATCCTCGTCGGTCATGTCGTCTGCTTTCTTTTTGGGATCCAGCTTTGCCTTTTCGCAAACTTCTTTAGCGAGGGCGGGGCCGATTCCGTAGATGTAGCGAAGCGAGTATTCCAGCTTCTTTCTACCGGGGATGTCTATACCGAGTACACGTGGCATTGATTAAACTCCTAATTTATCCTTGGCGCTGCTTGTGGCGCGGGTTCGTGCAAATAACGCGTACCACGCCCTGGCGGCGGATCACCTTGCACTGTTCACACATTCTTTTTACTGAAGCTCGTACTTTCATCTTATTGCTCCTGGTTAATCACCAGACGCCCCTTGCTCATATCGAAGGGCGACATCTCAACTGTAACTTGCGCACCGGGTTGCGGCAACTGGCCGCCGGAATCCTTGCGCCCTAAAAACGCAACGAATCGGTGTCCGTTACTTAGTTCTGCGTCAAAAGCGTGTTTGTCTATCACGCTCAGCAAGCGCGCGTCTAGTAAAATTGTCTCTTTTTTCTCCATTACGAGTCCAAAACAGGAATCGTCAGGATTTCGGCCTGGGTCTTGCCCACGGCAACGGTGTGCTCGAAGTGGGCGGACGGCAGGCGGTCTTTGGTCACAACGGTCCATCCGTCGTTCAACGTCTCGGTCTTGTGGACCCCTAAATTAATCATCGGCTCAATGGCCAAGGTCATGCCGGCCTTCAATACCGGGCCGCGTCCGGGCGGACCGTAGTTCGGGATCTGCGGATCCTCGTGCATGTCGCGCCCGATTCCATGGCCAACGAAGTCGCGCACGACGGAAAAGCCATCGCGCCCGGCAACCACCTGCACGGCGTTGGAGATATCGGAAAGGCGGTTTCCTTCGACGGCCTTTTCGATGGCCGCGGCGAGGCACTCCTGCGTGGTATCGAGCAGGCGCTGCCATTTCGGGTCGATCTCGCCGCACGCGACGGTGATCGCCGTATCGCCGACGAAGCCGCCAAAGCACAGGCCGAAATCGATGCTGACGACGTCGCCGTTGCGGACCACTCGGCGGCCCGGCACTCCATGGACCACCTCTTCGTTGACGGAAGAGCAAATGTGGCCCGAGAACCCGTGGTAGCCATAGAAGGCGCAGCGGCCCTCCTCCTTCTTCGCGAGCTCGGCCGCATAGTCGTCGAGCTCCTTGGTCGTCACGCCCGGCGCGACCTTGGCGGCAACCTTGTGAAGGATGGTGGCGGTCTTTTTACAGACGACGCGCATGGACTCCAGCTCGGCTGGATTTTTTACAATAATCATGGCGAAAGCTTATCCCAGTTTTTCAAGCACGGCGGCGCGTACTTGCTCGATGCTTTGCGTCGCATCGATCGGATGGACGAGATCCTTCGCCTCGTAATAGGTGATCAGCGGCGCGGTCTGCTCCGCATAGACGGTAAGGCGCTGCCGGATGGTCTCCGGGTTGTCGTCGTCGCGGCGAATCAATTCGGTTCCGTCGACGTCGCAAACGCCCGCCTCTTTCGGCGGATTGAAGGTGACGTGGTATACGGTCTTGCACTCCGGGCAGGAGCGGCGGCCGGACAGGCGCTCCACGATCGCATCGGCCGGGCATTCCAGCAAAACGACTTCGTCGAGGTTCCCGTTGAGCGAACCGATCAACTCATCGAGCTTTTCGGCCTGCACCAGCGTGCGGGGAAAACCATCGAACAAAAACTTGTCGCCGGGTTTGCCTGCGCCAAACAACTCGCGGATCATCCCGACGACCACATCGTCGGGAACGAATTTGCCTTGATCCATCAGCGCTTTGGCTTCGATGCCCAGCGCGGTTTCCTGGCGGATCTGCTCGCGAAGCAGGTCCCCGGTCGAAACATGCTTGTAGCCTTTGCCCACCAGGACTTCTGCGACGGTGCCCTTACCCGCACCAGGGGGTCCCAATAGTACTACCGCATTCATTACCGACCGCTCTTAATCTTTCCTTTTTTCAGGAAACCGTCGTAGTGGCGCATCAGCAGATGCGATTCGATTTGGCGCATGGTGTCGAGCATGACCCCCACGATAATCAGCAGGCTGGTGCCGCCGAAGAAGGAGGCCACGATCCACGGGATCTGGAACTGCGAAGTCATGATCGAAGGCATGACGGCGATGGCGGTCAGGAAGACGGCGCCGGCGAGCGTCAGGCGGGTCATCGTCCGGTCGAGGAACTCGGCGGTCGGCGTGCCCGGACGGATGCCGGGAACATATCCGCCGCGACGCTTGAGGTCGTCCGCGATCTGGATCGGGTTGAACTGAGTGGCCACCCAGAAATAGGAGAAGAACAGGATCATGACGCCGAAGAAGAACATGTACCAGAACGACATCGGGAAGGTGTTCGCCCACTCCCGGGCGGCCTGCCAGGGAAGTTTGCTGCCGATCATCGGGAAGATGCCGAGGATGGCGGAGGCGAAAATGATCGGCATGACGCCGGAATAGTTGACCCGCAACGGCAGGTGCGAGGTTCCGCCCTGCATCATCTTGCGGCCCACCATGCGCTTGGCGAACTGCACCGGAATCTTCTGCTGCGCCTGCGTCATGGCAACGACGCCCAGCGTAACGAAGAAGATCAGCGCAATCAGCAACGCGAGGTGGAACACCCCGATTTCGGCCACGCCGTCAACCGGAGAAAGCTTGTCGATCAGCGTTTTGACGGCCATCGGCATGCTGCTGACAATGTTCACGGTGATGATGATCGAGATCCCGTTGCCAATGCCGCGGTCGGTCATCTGTTCCCCGATCCACATAAGCAGCAGCGAACCGGCGACCAGCGCCATCATCGTCAACAAGACAAAGCCGACGCCCGGAATGCGGACGACGGAAGCGGGCAGGCCGAAATAGCCGCCGCCCTGCAGGGCAATGGCCATGGCCGCGCCCTGCACGGCGCAGATGATCACCGTCAGATAACGCGTATACTGCGTAATCTTTTGGCGGCCCACATCGCCTTCGCGCGCCAGTTTTTCAAGATGCGGAATCACCGCGGTCATGAGCTGCAGGATAATCGATGCGCTGATGTAGGGCATGATGCCCAACGTACCGATGGAGCACTGCAAGAGCGCCCCTCCACTGAAGAGGTTCATGATACCGAACAGGCCACCTTCGGCCCCGCCCTGCGCAGTGATGAAGTCCCGGATGGCCACGGCGTTGACGCCGGGGAGCGGAACTGCTGCGATCAGGCGGCAGATAAAGATGAGACCAAACGTAAAGAGGATACGCTGGCGAAGTTCGACGATCTTGAATGTGTTGACAAATGCGGAAAGCATGGCGATGGGGCCTTTCGTTAATTAAACGATTTCGCAGCTGCCGCCGGCGGCTTCGATTTTTTCCTTAGCCGAGGCGGAGAATGCATTGGCCTTGATGGTCAATTTCTTCTCTACGGAGCCGTTTCCAAGAATTTTCACACCGTCGAACCGGCCATTGACCAGTCCCTTCTCCTTGAGAAGCTCGATGGTGACTTCGGTGCCGTCTTCGAACACGTTGAGTGCATCGAGGTTGACCGGAATCATCTCCACGCGGGTGAAGTTCTTGAAGCCGCGCTTGGGCAGCTTGCGAACGAACGGCATCTGGCCACCTTCGAACAGCGGCTTGTGGGAGGCCCCGGCGCGGGACATCTGCCCCTTGTGGCCGCGGCCTGCTGTTTTACCCTTGCCGGACGCGCGGCCACGGCCGACGCGGATCTTCCGATGGGTGGAACCTTCTGCAGGTTGCAATGAATGTAAATCCATGACTGAATCCCCTTCTGGACTAACCCTTGCGAATGGCGAGCGCTTGTTCTTTCGAGCGGAGCGAGCCAAGCGCCTTGAGGGTCGCCTTGGTTACGTTGAGGTGGTTGTTGGAGCCGAGCGACTTCGCGAGGACGTCGCGGACGCCGGCGAGTTCGAGCACGGCGCGGCACGGGCCGCCGGCGATCAGGCCGGTACCTTCGGAGGCCGGACGAATCAGGACCTGCGCACCGGAAAACTTGCCGAGTGCTTCGTGCGGGAGCGTGGTGCCGCGCATGGTGACGGTTTCGAGGTTGCGCTTGGCAACTTCACCGGCCTTGCGGATGGCTTCCGACACTTCGGCCGCCTTGCCGAGTCCATAACCGACCCGGCCCTTGCGGTCGCCGACGACCACGAGCGCGCCGAAGCTGAAGCGACGGCCGCCCTTGACAACCTTCGAGTTACGGCTGATGTGGACTACGCGTTCTTCGAATTCCGGCTTTTCGCGGAC
>NZ_JBFJYW010000211.1:0-6978 GCF_041622395.1 Pontiella sp.
ACTGAACGGTTCCATGCGCTCGTCGCTCAAAAGCAGGTTGCGTAGCGGATGCACGGGGCAGGGGGCCGCCGCCAGGCGGTTGTAGACGACATAGGGCGTCGTGCCGCCGCTGAGCATCAGGTTGCCGGGCGTGCCCAGCGTTTGTCGCAACAGCTCCTCCGTTTCAAGGATCAGCGCTTCCGTCGTTTCGAATATGCGTTTCGTGATCATGTCGGCCAAGATAGCGGCTCGGCGTGCACGAGACCATCATTTTCCGGTTGCTCCTGCATTCGTAATCTTGCACCTTCGCGCGATGATAAAATTGATTCTCACCGCACTGATCAAATTCGTATCCATCCAGCCGCTGCCGATGGTTCGCGGTTGCGGCCGCGTTGTCGGGTTCGTCTTCGGCGATGTGCTGCGCCACCACCGCGACGATGCCATGGAGGCGCTCGAACGCTCGATGCCGGCGTTGTCGCCGCGCGCGTGCAAGCGCATCGTTCGGGACATGTACCGCTTGCAGGGCATCAACTTCATGGAGTTCATTTGGTACGCTTCCCATGGAATCGATACGGTGGCCCAGGCCGTGGAGGTCGTCGGCATGGAGCATGTGGATAAGGCGATGGAGCGCGGCAAGGGCGTGCTGGTGCTCACGGCGCACGTCGGCAATTTCGAGCTGATGCCCATGGCCTCCGTCGCGTTTGGCCATACGTTGAGCGTGATCGTCAAACGGATCAAAAACGATGCCGTCAACCAGGTGATCGAGAATCTACGCACCCACGAAGGGCTGACGTTCCTCTCCACCAAGCATGCCTACCGCGACTGCCTCAAGGCGCTGCGACGCAACGAAATCGTGGGCATGATCATCGATCAGAACATGACGCGCAACGAAGGGGTGTTCGTCGATTTCTTCGGCAAGCCCGCCTGCACGTCGCCGGGGTTGGCCTTCATGGCGGCGCAATCGCAGGCACCGGTGGTGCCCGCGTTCATCTACCGCAAGCCCGATGGTTCCTACCGTCTAAAGGTGCATCCAATGCTCGAGCCCCCGGCGGACCGCAAGCCGGAAACGATCCATGCGGCCACCCAGCTTTACACGAAGGTGATCGAGGACGCCGTTCGCGAGGCGCCGGAGCAGTGGATCTGGATGCACCGCCGTTGGAAAACCAAGCAACTCGAAGGGCTCTCCGGAAAAATGCGCGCCAAGGATTAGGGCGCGTCCGGGTGCGGATATTCAAAAAGCCGACCTCGATGAGGTCGGTTGCAGTCTCGGTTCGTGATTCGCCGCTGTTGGACGGCTTGGCGGACGGAGGAGTCCCCGACCTTTGGGCCATCGGTCAAAAGCAAGCGAGTCAACCGGTTCGGCTATTTTTCGGTCAGGTTGAGTTTGTTGCCGGATTCAACCCACTGCTGTAGGATGATCTTGCAATACTTGCTGACGGAAAGGTGCATCGACTCGGCGCGGCTGTTCAGTTCCTTCGCCATTTTCGCGTTCATGTTGATGCCGATGGTTTTGGTGCCTTTTCCAATTGGGTTCGTTGTCATTCTCTGCTCCTGTGTTTTGGGTGATAGAGTGCAAAGGTATAGGTCGTGAGCCATACAATTTCAAACCGTTTTCTTTGCAATGTGAGAAATTAAATACATCTAATGCGATGATGTTTATTGAAAGGTGCGTCGCCGGGGCGGTGGCTCCCGCGGCGGGGGCGTTATTGAAACGGGTTATAAATTGCGCCGAAACGGGAAACGGGGTTGCCCAAGTCGAGTGCGACGTTATTATCCCATCTCCTTTGTGCATAAATAGATTGGGGTTGAATGAAACTATGCTAAGCGAATTCCTCGTAATAACGATCGGGGCAATCCTGGTGAACAACTTCGTTCTGTCGAAGTTTCTGGGAATCTGTCCATTTTTGGGGGTCTCGAAAAAGCTGGATACGGCCTTGGGCATGTCCGGCGCCGTCATCTTCGTGATGACCCTCGCCTCGCTGGTCAGCTCGCTGATCAACACGTTCCTGCTGGTTCCGATGAAGCTGCAATATCTGCAGACGCTGGTCTTTATCGTCGTGATCGCCTCGTTGGTCCAGCTGGTGGAAATCATGTTGCAGAAGCTCAGTGCCAAGCTCTATGAGAGTCTCGGCATCTTCCTGCCGCTGATCACCACCAACTGCGCGGTGCTCGGCTGCGTGGTGCTCAACGCCAAGTCGGCGCCGGACTCGATCCAGTCCACCTGGTACGGCGCCACCATCTACGGCTTCTGCTCCGCCCTCGGTTTCGCCTTGGCGCTCATCCTCTTCTCCAGCCTCCGCGAAAAGCTGGATTTGGCCAATGTGCCCGAAGCCTTCGAAGGCACCGCCATCTCGCTCGTCACCGCCGGCATCCTCGCCATGGCGTTCCTCGGCTTCTCGGGCCTTGTTTAACGGGTTGTTCGACAAAATGATTATGGCCAAAATAATTAAAGTTGCGGTTGTTCAGGAAAATCATTTTGTCCGTAATTATTTTGTCAAAATCGATCCTGCACACACTAGCAGGCGGGAAATGGAGTTTTAATGATTACTGCAATTATTGCCGTAGGGATACTCGGTGTGGTTCTCGGTGTCGTGATCGGCGTCGTCGCGAAGGTGTTTGCCGTCGAAGTGGACGAGCGGATCGAACGGGTCGGCGAGCTGCTGCCGGGCGCCAACTGCGGCGGTTGCGGCTATGCCGGCTGCGCCGACTTCGCCAAGGCGGTCGTCGCGCAAGACGCCGTGCCCGGCCAGTGCCCGGTCTGTTCGCCGGAAGACGTGGTCAACATTGCCGACTATCTCGGCATCTCGGCCGAAGAGAAGGAGAAGCGGGTCGCGCTGGTGCGTTGCAGCGGCGACATCCCCAACACCGTCCGCTCGCTCTACAACGGCGTCCGCGACTGCCGTTCGGCCGTGCTCGTTGCCGGCGGCGCCAAGGGGTGCGACTACGGCTGCCTGGGATTCGGCTCCTGCGCCGACGCCTGCCCGTTCGGCGCCATCGAAATCCGCCAGGGGCTCGCCATCGTCCACAAGGAACTCTGTGTCGGCTGCGAAAACTGCGTTGCCGCCTGCCCGAAGAACTTGATCGTCATGGTGCCGGCCGCCGCCGAAGTGCACGTCTACTGCAACTCGCCCGAAAAGGGCGCGGTCAAGCGCACGGTCTGCAAGACCGCCTGCATCGCCTGCCGTAAGTGCGTCAAGGCCTCCGGCGAAGAGGACCACATGCTGGTCGACGGTTTCCTGATCCGCAGCAACTACGAAAACCCGCCGCAACCCGCGCTGGTCGAGGCCGCCGCGTGCCCGACCACCGCCCTGCGCATCGACTCGCAACACGCCGCCGGGGCCTATGAAGGAGCTTCCAAATGAGCGATAAGCCACGCAAGTTCAAGGGGGGCGTCCATCCCAACGATTCCAAGGCGCTCACGTCCCATAAGCCGATCAAGCAAGCCCCGTTGCTCGATGCCTACAAGGTGATCATGCACCAGAACATCGGTGCGCCGCCGGAGCTGCTCGTCAAGAAGGGCGACGAAGTCAAGAAGGGCCAACTGCTGGCGAAGGCGGGCGGCTTCGTTTCCGTGCCGCTGCATGCGCCGACCTCCGGCACCGTCAAGGCCATCGACAAAGTGCCCGGCCCGACGGGGATCAGCGTGCCCTGCATCGAAATTACGGCCGACGGCAACGACGAATGGGGAAGCCCCTTCGAGCCCATCGCCGATTGGCGGGCCACCGCCCCCGCCGAGCTCAAGCAGCGCGTCTGGGACGCGGGCATTGTCGGCATGGGCGGCGCGGGCTTCCCGGCCTACGTCAAGCTCTCCCCGCCCGATGGCAAAAAGATCGATACCCTCATCCTCAACGGCGCCGAGTGCGAGCCCTACCTGACCGCCGACCACCGCCTGATGCTGGAGAACGCCGAGGACGTCGTGCTCGGCGCGGCCATCACCGCCCGCATCCTGGGCCTCGACTGCGCCATTATCGGCGTTGAAAACAACAAACTCGATGCGATCGAGGAACTGAACAAGGTCGCCGCGAAATACAACGTCAAGGTCCAGGGCCTGCCGGTCAACTATCCGCAAGGCGCCGAAAAACAGTTGATCTACGCCATCACCGGGCGCGAGGTGCCCGTCGGCAAGCTGCCGATGGATGTCGGTTGCGTGGTGCAGAACGTCGCCTCCGCCGCGGCCATCGCCGACGCGGTCGTGAAGGGCATCCCCTCCATCGAGCGCATTACCACGGTCACGGGCAAGCCCGTGGTGGACCCGGGCAACTGGAAACTCCGCATCGGCACGCCCATTGAAAAGGTGCTCGAACTCGCCGGCGGCATCAAGGAACAGCCTGCCAAGCTGTTGCTCGGCGGGCCGATGATGGGCATTGCGCAGAGCTCGCTCGGCGTGACGGTCATGAAAAACACCTCCGGCGTACTGCTGATCGCCAACGACGAAGTTTCGCAATATACCTCCGAACCCTGCATCCGTTGCGGCCGCTGCGTCGATTGCTGCCCGATGGATATTCTGCCGGCCACCATCAGCCAGGCGGTCGAAAACAAGCGGTTCGACTGGGCGGAAAAACTCAATGTAATGGCCTGCATCGAATGCGGCTCGTGCAGTTATTCCTGCCCGTCGCATCGGCCGCTCAACCAGCAGTTCAAGCGGGCCAAGGTCGAAATCCAGGCCAGACTCAGGAAGAAGGGTTAACGTTTATGTCGGAAGAAACCAAATCTGTTCAACTGCCGGATCCGGCGAAGCTGGTGGTCAGCAACTCCCCGCACATGCGGGACAAGCCGACCATCGCCCGGATCATGTATACCGTCATCGGTGCGTTGCTGCCCGGTTGCGCGGTGGCCATTCTCTTCTTTGGCTTGGCCGCGCTTGAAGTGCTCGCGGTTTGCGTGTTCTCCTGCGTCCTGATCGAAGAGGGCTGGAACAAGCTGATGAAGCGTTCCTCCACCTGGAAGGACGGCTCCGCCATCCTGACGGGCTTGTTGCTCGGCATGAACCTCAATGCCGGAACCCCGTGGTGGATCTGCATTCTCGGCGGCTTCCTGGCCATCATTCTCGGCAAGCAGCTTTACGGCGGCCTCGGCTACAACCCGTTCAACCCGGTGCTCGTCGCCCGCGTCGGCCTGCTGATCGGCTTCCCCGGCATCATGACCACCTGGGACAAGCCGGATATGTGGCACATGGGCATCGACGGCGTCACCGCCGCCACGCCGCTGGGGCTTGCGCCCGGCGAAACCTTCGTGAAGGACATGCTGCTGGGCAACGTCGGCGGCTGCCTCGGCGAGACCTCCGCCATTGCGCTGATGGTCGGTGGCGCGATTCTGATTGCGTTCAAGCTGATCAAATGGGAAGTGCCGCTGATGTTCATCGGCACCGTTTTCGCGATCACGGGCGTTGCCCATCTGTTGAATCCCGAGGTCTACCACTCGCCGTTCGTGCATGTGTTTTCCGGCGGCCTGTTGCTCGGCGCCTTCTTCATGGCGACCGATATGGTGACCTCGCCCATGACCCACAAAGGCGCCTGGATCTTCGGCTTCGGCTGCGGCCTGATCACCAGCCTCATCCGCCTCTGGGGCGCCTACCCCGAAGGCGTCAGCTTCGCAATCCTCTTCATGAACGCCTTAACGCCGCTGATCGACCGCGTAACCATCAGTAAACCTTTCGGCTATGTGGCACCGGTGAAAGGGGAGGCCTAACCATGAGTACGCAGAAAATCAACATCCCCATGCTGGGGGCGTTTCTCGGCGGCGTGGCGGCCATTGCGGCGGCCCTGCTGTCGTTGGTCAACCATTCGACGGCCGGGGCGATTGCCCTGAACCTGCAGAAGAAAACCAATGCCGCGCTTGAGCAGGTGCTGCCCAAGTTCGACAACGTGCCGTCCGCGGAAACCGTCGTCCTCCGTTCCGATCTCGATTGGCCCGTCAAATACTACATCGCCCGCAAGGGCGGCGAGATCGTCGGCTATGCCGGCGAGGTCGTCACCCCGGAAGGCTTTTCCGGCGACGTCACCGTCATGGCCTCGCTCAAGACCGACGGCTCGGTCGACAAGGTGATCGTGACCGCCAACAGCGAAACGCCCGGCCTGGGCACGGTGGTGACCGACCGCAAGGTGCAGAAGACCATCGTCGATCTCTTCAAGGGCGGCGAAAGCGCAACCGGGCTTGCCCCGAACGCCTACCTCGACTGGTATGCCGGCAAGAAGGCCGAGGCCGACCGCTGGAGCATCTATAAGGAAGACAAGGGCGAAGGCATCAACGGCAAGACCGGGGCAACCATCACCAGCCGCGCCATCTGCGGCGCCGTCCATGCCATCGGCGCAACCGCCGTCGATCATCTGGATCAACTTTCCACGGGAGCAGAAAAATGATGAAGGAATTTAGCAAGGGCCTTTGGAAGGAAAACCCGGTGCTGGTGCTGCTGCTGGGCATGTGCCCGACGCTGGCCGTAACCTCGAGCGCCACCAACGGGCTCGGCATGGGGATGGCAACGCTGTGCGTGCTGATGTGCAGCAACGTCGCGATCTCCGCCATCCGCAAGATCGTGCCGAAGAAGATCCGTATTCCGGTCTACATCGTGGTCATTGCCACCTTCGTGACGATCGTGGACCTGCTCATGCAGGCCTACGCGCCGACCGCGCTGTATGAAGCGCTCGGCATCTTCATTCCGCTGATCGTGGTCAACTGCATCGTCTTGGGGCGCGCCGAGGCCTTCGCCTCCAAAAACGGGGTGCTCAAGTCGCTGTTCGACGGTCTCGGCATGGGGCTGGGCTTCACGCTCGCGCTCGTCGCCCTCGGCGGCACCCGCGAATTCCTGGCGAGCGGTTCGCTCTTCCAGATCAAGTTGATCCCGTGTTGGGACATCGATTTCATGTTGATGACCTCCGCGCCCGGCGCCTTCATCATCCTCGGCCTCTTCCTCGCCGGAATGAACCTGATGAACATCCGCAAGGCCAAGCGGGAGGGCAAGTCCTACAAACCCGCCACCATGGATTGCAGCAGCTGCAACAT
>NZ_JBFJYW010000212.1:0-6976 GCF_041622395.1 Pontiella sp.
AGCTGCGCGAGAAGACGGGAGTGTTCACCGGCGGCTATGCCATCAACCCGGTCAACGAGGAGCGCATCCCCATATGGGTCGCGGACTACGTGCTGATGGGCTACGGCACCGGCGCGATCATGGCCGTCCCGGCCGGCGACCAGCGCGACTTCGAGTTCGCCCAGCAGTTCGGCCTCCCGATCCGTCCCACCGTGGTGCCGCCCGACCACTGGCTCGAGGCCGGCGCCCCCCACACCGGGCTGCCGCCCGACGCGACCCTCGCCGAAGTGCGCGCCCACTATCTGGCGCATCCCGCGGATTTCCCCTCGGCGGATTCCGCACGGCTCCAATAGACCTTCGAAATAAGCTTCACATAAAGAACAAAAGGGTTACGCTTCCTTCAAAACGGGAGGTTGAAATGAAGCCGATACTTTTGATCCATGGCTATAGCTCCGAGGGGGCCGATAAACCGGCACCTGACATCTACAAGGGTTTCATCCGCGAACTCCGGGATATGTTCGGCGCGCACAACGTGACCGAACTGGACCTGAGCCGCTGGATTTCGCTGAACGACGGCATCTGCATCGACGATGTCAGCTTCGCCATGGACCGGGCGCTGAAGACCGAGTTCCCGCATTTGCTGGCCGGCGGTTTCAACGTGGTCATCCACAGCACCGGCGCACTGGTGGTGCGGAACTGGATCAAAAAGTTCAGCCCGATGCCTTCGCCGATCATCAACCTGGTTCATTTGGCCGGCGCCAATTTCGGCAGCGGGCTGGCGCACATCGGACAAGGCCAAATCGCGCGCTGGGGGAAGGAGTTGCTGGCCGGCACGGGCTGCGGCTACCGGATCCTCGACGAGCTGGAGTTCGGTTCGTGGAAGACGCTGGACCTGCACCTGCATTTCCTGAACGACGGGACGCGCATGTACGAGGACTACCAGGTGCAGGAATTCTGCATCATCGGTTCGCAGGTTCCGAAGGCGATGCGGGTGGCGCCGATCCGCTATGTGCGGGAGGACTCGTCCGACAGCACCGTCCGCGTTTCGGGCAGCAACCTGAACTTCAACTATATCTCCGTCAAGCCGACCCCAGCGGCCTATTCGCTGACGCAGGCCAAGCTGGCGGAGGTGGTCGACAAGCGGATGGAGGGCAAGGTTGTTTCGGACAACTACTACAGGCTTGAACGGGAGGTGGTCACCGAAGCCCGGGACACCCCCAAGATCCCGTTCACCATCCCGTACGAGATTGCGCACTCCGGCGACGACATGGGGATCGTGACGGGCGAGAAGCACCGGGCGCAGCTGCTTCGCCTGGTCCGGATGGCGCTGGAGACCGATCCGGATGTGCCCGGCGCCTACGCGAATGTCGAAAAGGAATTTGCCCAGGCGCAATCCGTGGTGTTCGACACCATCGCACGGCGCCGGGGGCTGCTGTCGGGCTGGAACCTCCATAGCCAGTACGAAGGCCACGCGCAGTGGATTTTCCGGATCCGGGATCAGGAAGGCCGGCCGGTCGAGCATTTCGACATCTATATGAACTCCAAGGGAAAGAAAAACGATGTGACCGTACCGAACATGATCGAGCATCGCCACTCCAACCGCCACGACAAGGGGACCATGGTGTTCTACCTGCGTACCCAGGCGTTTTCGAAACGCCGGAAGAAGAATCCGTGGAAGGAGCTGCTCGACGACGTGCTTCCGCTGGATCTGGAAATCACAGGGGAAGAGCCGTTGTCCGACGACATCGAATACGTCCCCCTGCGGGTTTGCATGAGCCCGGAGCGTCTTCGGCGGCAGTTGAAGAGCTTCCAGACCACCATCGTGGATGTGGTTCTCCTTCGCCTCCCCTCCGCCAAGGTGTTCAACATCACCCCGGCCCCATAGGCCGAAAAAAAGCCCCGCGCATGCGGGGCTTTTTCATTTAGTTTGGCGGGTCGCACGCGGCGCGAGCGGTCGGACGCTGTCCGCCCCGCCGGTGGCCTAGTCCGCCAACACTTCGTTGAGGCGGGCGGCGAAGCCGGCCGGATCGTCGAGCTTGGCGCCGGAGGCGATGACCGCCTGGTCGTGCAGCAGCTTGGTGAGCGTCGCGACCTTCGGATCTTTCTGGTCGGCCTTGTACATCGCCTGCACCTTCTTGACCACGGCATGTTCCGGATTGAGCTCGAGCACGCTCTCGCGCTTCGGCACGTCCTGCCCCATGCGGCGCATCATCTCTTCGATGTGCGGGCTCATGGAATATTCATCGCCCACCAGCACGGCGGCGGAATCCTTCAACCGGCTGGTCAGCTTGACCTCCTTGATGCCGGCGAGCAACTCCTTGGCGAAGCCGATAAAGCCCTTGAACTCCTTCTCTTCGTCCTTGAGCTTTTCCTTGTCCTCTTCCAGATCGCCCTTGTTGACGGCCTTGAGCTTTTTGCCCTTGAACTCGAACAGCTGCGGAATGACGAAGTCGTCGATCGGATCGATCATCAGCAGGACTTCCCGACCGTCGGCCTTGAATTTTTCAAGGTAGGGGGAGTTTTCGATGGAGGAGCGGTTTTCGCCGGCGAGGAAGAGGATCTCTTCCTGCCCTTCCGGCATGCGCTCGACATAGTCGTCGAAGCAGGTCTTTTCGCCGGCGCCCTTGGCGGTGGATTCGAACAGCAGCAGCTCCGCGATCTTTTCCTTGTTTTCCCAGTCGCTCTGCAGGCCTTCCTTCAGGATGGCGCTGAAGTTTTCGTGGAAGATCTTGAACTCCGCGTAGTCCTTCTTCTTCATCTGCGCCAGCGTCTTGAGAATGCGGCCGACGAGGTTTTTGCGGATCTTGTCGAGCATCGGGTTTTCCTGCAGGATTTCGCGCGAGACGTTCAGCGGCAGGTCGGAGGAATCGACCACGCCCTTGACGAAGCGGAGGTAGCTCGGCAGCAGGTTGTCGAATTCGTTGGAGATGAACACGCGCTGGACGTAGAGGTTCAGATGCGCCTTCGGGTCGTTGTTCATCATCATGTCGAACGGCTTGTGCTCAGGAATGAAGAGCAGCGCCTTGAACTCGATCGCGCCTTCGGCGTTATAGTGGATCGTTTCCGCCGGCGAGTGGGTGTCGTGCGAGATATGCTTGTAGAACTCCCCGTATTCCTCGTCGGTGATCTCGCTCTTCGGGCGCAGCCAGATCGCCTTCTGCGTATTGATCTGCTCTTCCTTCTCCTTTTCGACCTCGGTCTCTTCGTCCTTTTCCTGGGTGATGAGCACAACGGGATGTTCGAGGAAGTCGGAGAATTTCTTGACGGTGGAGCGGATCGTCCATTCGTTCAGGTATTCCGCCGCATCGTCTTTGAGGTGCAGGGTGATTTCGGTGCCGCGCTCGCTCTTTTCGGCATCGGACAGGGTGAATTCGCCGGTGCCCTTGGACTCCCATTTCACGGCGTCTTCGCCGTGGGCCTTGGTGACGACGGTCACGTCGTCCGCCACCATGAAGGAGGCGTAGAAGCCGACGCCGAACTGGCCGATCAGCTCCGGGTTGTTGGCCAGATCGGCCTCCTTGGCTCTTGCCAGGAACTGCTTGGTGCCGGAGTGGGCGATGGTGCCGAGGTTCTCAATCACCTGTTCGCGCGACATCCCGATCCCGTTGTCGGAAATCGTCAGCGTCTTGGCCTCTTCGTCGGCCTTGAGGGTAATCTTCCAGTCGGAGTGCCCTTCCAGGATTTCCTCATTGTTCAGGCCCTCGAAGCGGACCTTGTCGATGGCATCGCAGGCATTGGAAATGAGCTCGCGCAGAAATACCTCGCGATGGGAATAGAGTGAGTGTGTGATGAGATGAAGCAACTGCTCCAGCTCGGTCTTGAACTGCATGGTTTCTTCAGCCATTTGTGTCTCCTTTACTTCGGGGCAGGCGGATCGCCTGCGGTATAATTTGCAAAAACAGGCGCGAAACTACGAAAGCCGCTCTCTTGTTTCAAGTCTGAAAGAGACTCGCCCCCCTTCGGGCGGCCTTCGCGCGGCATACCGTTGCGATTGGAATTTTGGTTGCGGCTGCAGCAACGGGCTTAGCCTGAATTATTCACGCGCCGAGTTTGCTTTGGCAACCGTGCCGCTGTAGCAGCCTACCGCAAGCCTTTCGCAACGAAGTTGACGAAGTGAAATCGCCGCGCCTCCGGTAAAAATGGATGGGACTAAATTTTTGAAACAAAAAACCATATTAGGGGTATTCACTTCGCTGGACCAGACCCACATGTTGTGGTACAAGACGCTTCATGGAAGCGTATCCAAAGGATCTGGAAGAATTGGAACTGAACTTTTCAAGTGAAGAAGCGTGTCGCGACTATCTGGCTTCATTGCGGTGGCCGAGTGGCTTCCTCTGCCCTGTCTGCGGCCACGGGGAGTCGTGGCGTCTGGCAGACGGCCTTTTAAAATGCAAGAAGTGCAGCCGAAAGACCTCGGTGATTTCCGGCACGATCTTTGAAGGCACCCGCAAACCGCTGGCGCTCTGGTTCAGGGCGATCTGGTGGGTGACAAGTCAGAAGAACGGGGCTAGCGCCTTGGGGCTGATGCGCGTTCTGGGTCTTGGAAGCTACAAGACCGCGTGGACGTGGTTGCATAAGCTCCGCCGGGCGATGGTGCGTCCGGGGCGTGACAAGTTGGCGGGAACCGTGCAGGTTGATGAAACCTTCATAGGTGGGGAAAAGCCCGGAAAACGGGGGCGCGGAGCTGAAGGCAAGAGCCTTGTGCTGATCGTGGCGCAGGAGAATGGCAAGGCCGTCGGTCGCGTTCGCCTTGTAAAAATACCCGATGCTTCATCCAAAAGCCTTGAAGCGGCGATCCGGGAAACGGTTGTCCCGGGCACGCAGGTAAAGACGGATGGGTGGAAGGGGTACAATGGATTGGGAGCCTTGGGCTACGATCACAAGGTTGTTCGTGAATCCGAGGATGTTGGCGCAAATCTGCTTCCCCTTTGCCATCGGGTGGCCAGTTTGCTTAAGCGATGGCTTGGCGGAACGCACCAGGGCGCAGTAAGCCACGAGCATTTGGCATACTATCTCGACGAATATACCTTTCGTTTCAACCGGCGCACTTCCCGTTCGCGAGGAATGTTGTTTTACCGTTTGCTACAGAATGCGGTCGCCTTGGAACCCGTTCGGTTCAAGGAAATAACCCTGTCGGTCAGAGGCAGAAACCACAAGATATAGACTTAGTCCAGCGAAGTGAATACCCCTAAACCATATTTACCTTAAGCCCGGTATGTTAACCCCATTCCCATCCATTTTTATGAATAGATCAGGTTAGAGCTTTTTGATCTTGAAGGAGCGGCCCTTGATTTTCGACCCCGCGAGCTTCCGCTCGGCCCGGGCGGCGGCGGTGCGCTGCACGGCCACGTACGCCATGAAATCCATCACATCGATTTGGCCGACCTGCGCGCCCTCAATCCCGCCTTCGCCGGTTAACGCGCCAAGAATATCGCCCGCCCGCACCTTCGCTTTGCGGCCGCCGGAGATGGAGAAGGTGACATACTGCGCGGGCGGAATCCGGGTCGCTTGGGGGCGCACCGCCTCCAGCGATTCCGCTTTCAGCGATGATTTCTGGTAGGCGTTGATTTGGGTCAGTTTCCCTTGTTCGCGCTCGCTGCAGAGGCTCAGCGCGACGCCGCGCTTGCCGGCGCGACCCGTTCGCCCGATCCGATGCACATAGGTTTCGGCGCCGGCGGGCAGTTCATAGTTAATGACCATCGGCAGCTCCTTGATATCCAGTCCGCGCGCGGCCACATCGGTCGCGATCAGCAACGAACAGCTCTGATGCTTGAACAGGATCAGGATATCCTCCCGGTGGCGCTGGTCCAGATCGCCGTTGAGCGCCACCGCACTGAACCCCGACTTGCGAAGGAAGGCCCGCACATCGAGCGTGCTTTGCTTGAAGTTGCAGAAGATTGCGGCCGACGTTGGCTGATGTTCCAACAGGAGTTTTTTCAGTGCCTCGAGCTTGTCTTCCGGCGCGCAGCGATAGATGTGCTGTTCGATGTCGACCGCGGCCTCCTCCACGGTGATCCGCTTGGGCTCGCGCTGCAAATGGCTGCTGAGCTCCTGGATGTTTTCGGGAAACGTTGCCGAAAACAGGAGCGTTTGCCGATGCGAAGGCAGGACGCGGGTAATCTGCTTGAGTTCCTTGATGAAGCCCATATCGAGCATCCGGTCCGCCTCATCGAGCACCAGCATCGAGAGCCCCCGGAGCACCAGCGATCCCTTTTCGACGAAATCCGCAACCCGCCCCGGCGTGCCGACCACCAGCTGCGCCCCTTTTCTGAGCGCCTGCTTCTGAAGATCAACGGACTGCCCGCCATAGAGCGTGGTCAGCGTGACATTCTGCTGGTGCCGCACGATCCGGCGCAGTTCGGCGGATACCTGAATGCTCAGCTCGCGCGTCGGACACAGCACCAAGGCCTGCGTGTCGCGCGAGGTCAGATCCAACCGGGCCAACAGCGCCAGCGCAAACACCGCCGTTTTACCGCTTCCCGTCCGCGCCTGCACAATCAGATCCGCGCCCGCCAGCGCCTCGGGCAGCGCAGCCGCCTGAACTGGCGTCATGTTGCGATAGCCCAGGCTCTCGAGGTTGGAAAGCTGCGCGGCGGATAACGGAAGATTGGAAAAGCAACGTGGATTCATGCGCGGACCTTAGTCGGCGGGCGGGGAACTAGCAATCCTGCCCCTTTTCCTATTTTCTGCCACCGAGACCATTCTCAAGTACCCGCCGGCGGATTCCCCCAAAGGGCGGTCCCTCCATGACTTTTGCAGGGCTCGGCGACGTTGCAATTTATACGCGATCCCTTCGGGCGTTGCCGGGAAGCGGTTCAATGGGTATGTTCCTGTTCCCATTCAGAAACCTCCACGCAAATCAGGACGTATTATGACGCAGAATTTTAAAGCCCGCAGTTTGGTGCTCTACAAAAACGGCCCGGCGATCGTTGATCAGCCCGGCGACAAAATAGCCATCCAGCTGGCAGGCGGCAAACAGATCAAGGTCCGGCCGAAA
>NZ_JBFJYW010000213.1:0-6904 GCF_041622395.1 Pontiella sp.
AGCCGGCGGATAAACAGAATCCCGCCGCCGAAGGCGGCCAACAGTCCCAGCGTGGCCGGTTCCGGAATGGCGTAACTCAGGGTCGAGTCGTCGAAAAATGCAGACCCGTTACCCCCCGTCTTGTTATAGACGCCGAAGTATAAATCTTTCCCGATAACCGAACTTCCTTCGGCGACCTCCCAAGTAAAGGTCCAGGTCGTCCAGGTCAGATCGGCCGGAGCCGCCTCGGTCGGTGCGGTATAGGTCACGCCGGAAACGCCATTGAACTCCAGGTACATGTTGTTCTTGGCCGTCTGTGCATTGTTCCGCGCAGTAGCGGCATTCGCACTTGCAACAGGCGCCGTTTCGAAAAACCCTGCCGCAACCCCGGCCGAGGTATCTCCGTCGACAGGCGTGTTCAGGCCGGAAAAAGCAAACACGTTCCCATTGCCGACCCGAAGCGATAAGGTGTACGTGCCTGTTTGAATCGTTTCCCCAGCCCCGGCGATATCGGAAAACGTCCAATAGCGCAACCCCATGTAGTCGTTGGCATTGCTGACGCCCCACAGACTGCCGTTTTCCGCATCCAGGTTGTCCTTGGTCGTATTGGTGGCCCCGGCTCCCAGCTGCGTTCCACCTTCGCCTAGAGGAACTGTTTTAACGAAATCGGCGAAAGCCACCCCCGCCAAAGCGAGGCCAGCGATAAGTACTGCTGTTTTTTTCATGTCATTCCCTTCTTTGTGTGTGTGAACACCGCAACGGGTCGCCCCGTTGCGGAAATATCAAGGCCGCGAAGTTTTAGTCTTCGAGGTAGGCGCGGAAGAACTGCTGATCCGCCGTGATGGCATTGGTCACGGAAAGCAGTCCGTCCCCGGTCAGTCCGCTGGAAACGGAGGTCCAGGTTCCGCTCACGAGGTTGTCGGTGGCCTCAACGCCGTAGGATGCGCCCGGGGCGGCGGTCCAGGAGAGGACCACTTCGGTCCCGCCGGAAACCACCCCGACCCCAAAGTTCTCGATGCTGGTAACCAACGGCGCATTGGCGACAATCTGGAAGCCGCTGATTCCTCCGCGTCCGCCATCGGGCGATCGCACCGCAATGGTAAAGCTGGAGGCGGTCAGGTTCGAGACCACCACATAGTTTGAATAATCCGCACCATCCTCAACGCCGTCGCTTTCGATGTACGTGCCGTCGAACGTGTTGTAGGTCGGAGTCGCGCTGACATCATCATCCTCGTTGAACACCACGATCGCGCTTTCACCAAACGGAGTGACGGTATATTCGCTCTGGCGGGGATTATTGCCGGTTCCCCTGCGGTCGGTATCGGCATAGATGATCAGCTTATAGCCCTGTCCGATGTATTCCGGCCCCAGACCAGTGATCGAGATGCCGTCAATATCGGTACTATCGTTCAGGCCCAGATAGGAGTTGAACAACTGGTCGTGATCGGTTCCGGGCAGTCCAAGTTCCTGTTCCGCGGAGGCCGCCGAGGCCGCATAGCCGACAAACATTGAGCTGGTACCGATTTGCTCCAGCGTCGCCGCACTGGTGTTTCCGGAATCATCCGACAACACGGTCGTGGGAAGAGGATCGCTATTAACGCCTCCGTTTCCGCAATTGATGTTGTTCCAGTTGGTACTGTTGTTGAGTCCGGCAGCCTCTGAACCGGTCAGCTCGTGATCCGCCTGGGCATCGCTGTCGTCGCCGACATAGAAGTTCACGCTGATGGTCGGCCCCCAAATCAACGCTTCTTTAACGGTGATCGACACCGTGGCCACTGCGCTCGAAGCCAGGCCGTCGTTGACGGTGTACGTGAAGCTGTCATCGCCGACATAGCCGGTATCGGGGGTATAGATCAGGTTCGGCGCAGTACCGCTCAACGAGCCGTGTGCCGGCGCAGTATAGTCATACGTCAGGCCGCTCGGTCCGTTGTCCGGATCGGTGCCGATGAGAATGATATTCAAGTCGGCATCCACGAACGTGGATGCATTAAGCGATGCAGCAGTGGGTGCCTGGTTGGTTACCGTAATCGTGATCGTCGCCGGCTCGCTGTCGTCTTCTCCATCGTTGACGATGAACGTGAAGGTGTCGATGCCCTGGAATTCCGCATCGGGGGTATAGATCAGGTTCGGCAGTGCCCCGTTGGTGACCAACGAGCCGTTCGCCGGGAACCCGGTTACTTCATAGGTCAGTTCGCTCCCCTCGAAATCAGAACCCGTCAGGGTGAGATTCGTGGAGGAGTCGGGGAACAGGGTGATTTCCTGCCCGAATGCGCTGGGCGGAATATTGCCTGCTCCTGCCGAGATATACGCCAACGTGGAATCATCCCAGAACCCGTTTCCTCCACCATTGGCACCCGTGCGGACATACACACCGATATACGGATCCGTCCCGATCACCGGGCTGCCTTCCGCCACTTCCCACGTGAAGGTCCAGGTGGTCCAGGCATCATTTCCGGGATCCGCTTCGGTCGGCGGGGTGTAGGTCACACCGGAGACCGCGTTGAACTCGGTATGCATATTGTTTTTATTGGCATCGGCTTTATCCGAGTTAGCCGCGCCGGTTCCGGTCTGCAGCGTCGTAAAAAATCCGGCAACAACCCCTTGGGCGGTATTGGTTCCTGAACTGAGGTCATTGAGGCCTGCAAATGATGCTCCATCGCCGTTATTACCTACTGCAGCCGTAAAGGTATAAATCCCGGCCTGAATCGTCCCCGGGAGTTCCGCTCCCGCGACATCGGAATAGGTTGCATAAAGCATGCCCGCAACGTCGGCGGTGTTGGCCACTCCCCAGAGCGTTCCGGCCTGCGCACTGAGGCCGTTTTTGACCGTATTGAAAGCGCCCGCGCCGACCTGCGTACCACTTTCGCCGGTTCCATTTCCAAGCGGCACCGCGACGGTACTCGCCGAGGCCGAACCCACCAGCAGTCCGCCCGCCAGCACGGTCATCATCCCGAACCATTGCTTCTTCATCTTCTTCTCCTTTTGTCTCTTCTTTCGCTCTCCTTCAGAACGCCACAAAACCTTCTTCTACGTTTAACCCTTTGCTAGCAAATGAAATAAACTTTGTCTATCCCCATTTTTGAGGACACGCGGCAGATATTCCGCCCGCTCCTTCGCCACCCACCGTTCGGGGAAATCCAAGCCTTTATTCGAGGCAGCTACCGAGCAAGCCCCACTGCGGGATCTGCCCGTACCCAATTAACAGACGGAAGCTAGACGAGTCGACGAACTCGCGCCATCGCCGGAAAAGGGTATTTTTGTTTCTTTTTTTATCTTCCAAGGGTTGTCGGTGGATTTCCAGGCCGCCCACCGGCGACAACGCGGCCCTCCATCCTTGACATGCGCAGGCCGATCGCCCTTACATTGTTGCATCATGACTGAACCAGAAAAGCCTACGGCCCCCACCCGCATCTGCCTGATCGAAGATCACGCCGATTTTCGCGAAGCATTGCTCGAAGCCCTCGAATCAACGGGCCGCTTCGATATCTGCGCCACCCTCTCGAACGCGGAAGACGCTTTTGAATTCCTGAAGGAATCGGCGGCTCCCGACGTCCTGATCCTGGACCTGGGCTTGCCGGGCATGGATGGGATCGATGCCATCCCCCTGATCCGCAAGGCCGCCCCCGAAACGACGGTCTTGGTGCTCACGGTTTTCGACAACAAGGCCCGGGTCTTTCAGGCGCTGGGCGCCGGGGCATCGGGCTATCTGATCAAGTCCGACGGCCTGAAGGCGATCGTGCAGGGCATCGAAGATGCCTGCCACGGCATTGCGCCGCTCAGCGCGGAAATCGCAAAAATGGTGTTCGACACCTTTGCGAATTTCAAGCCGGCCTCGCCCGAAACCGAGCTGTCGGAACGCGAAACCGATGTCCTCAAGCTGCTGGCCGAAGGGCTCAGCCGGCAGGAGGTCGCCGACAAGCTGAACGTCAGCAAGCACACGGTCAGCACCCACATCCGGAACGTCTACCAGAAACTCCAGGTCCACAACGTTTCCGGGGCCATCAGCAAGGCCTCTTCCATGGGTATCATCTGATGCGGCGTTCCCGCGGCAGGCGAAGGGTCCGTCGTGAAACGGGAATGAAGAACGTCCGGCGTGCGCTGGCGATTGCGGGGCTGCTGGGCATGGCCTCCCATGCCGCCATCGAATTTGCGGTGGTCGGGGACGGAACCGGGTACGACATTCTGGGAACGGCGGACAACGAAGCGGCCGCGTATCGCTCGACCGGTGTGCCCAAGCGCTTCGATGCCGACGACGACCAGGTTTATGGAACGGAAGGCGTGTTCATGTTCGGCGACGGCGGCGCGACCGCCTACAACCGGCCCTTTGCCAAACACACCCAGGTGGGCGCGCCCTGGGCTTCGTTTGCTCCGGGGGCGGATTTTTCGAGCGTTGCCCAGTCTTCCCATGGGCAGGGGCCGATGGATGATCCGACGGCCCCCATCGGCGCCGCCGTCGCGGACTGGGGCTCGGTAGGCAGTGCGGTGACCACGGGCGGCGGCATCGGTGCGTCGCGCGAGATCCTGAGGTTCACGCTATCGGCCGGCGCGCCCCGCCAATTCCGGCTGGGCCTGGTCGGCGGAACGCAAGACCAGCAGAATGGCCGCTGGGATCCGACGAGCTATACTTTGAGCGGGGGTTCCGCCGTCGCCACCGTTGCCGGCTTGGAGAACAATACCGCCGGTTTCGGCAACTTCGTCTTTTTCGACGTTGCCCTCAACGACGCTACCAACACGACCTTTACCATTTCGGGAACCCAGCGCCGCACGACCCACGGCGCCAGCCTGACCGGAGTGACGTTCGATCCGCTTCCGGTTTTTGTTCCCAAGGCAACGGCGCAGCGCGGCCGCGCCGGGCCGCCCAATCAATCGAACTCGCTGGAACTGATGGTGGCGCGCGGCTTCGCGAAAAACTTCAGGAAGCACGAAGCGCGGCTGGAAACCATCGGCAAAGAACTGGAAACGCTGCCGCACCCCTATCAGCAGGAACCGACCGGAACCGGGGGCTTTCTCTCCCACGGGCTAAACTCCTCCAACAGCGTGGCGACGATTACGTTTCGCTGGAAAGACCCGGTAGCACTCGATGCCATCGCCCTGTTCCCGTTGCGCCTGTTCATGGATGAAATCTACGGCGAAAACCTCTACTGGCCCGGCACCATCGTGGTTGAAGCCGAGATCGACGGCCAAAACCAAACCATCGCCCGCTGCGCCGCCGGCCAGCCGCTCATCCCCCAATCCCTGCCGAACCTCATCGAATTCCCCCCGGTCCTTACCCGCAAGCTGACCCTCCGCTGCACCGACCTGCCGCAACACCCCTATGAAATGTGGCATGCCGCCGGCTTCGCCGAAATCTGCATCTTTTCGGGTTCCGACAACGTGGCGCCGCGGGCCGTTTGCAAAACCAGCAGCTCGCGGCAAGGCTACCATGTGCTGGCGCAGGAATTCCTGACCGATGCCCAAACCCCGCTCGGTCTCCCCCAATTAAGCAGCCGGTCAAAATCCCATCCGTTCATAAAAAAAGGGCGACTCGGAAACAAGGTCATCCCCGGTTCCTACACCCTCACCTGCACCTATCCCCGCGAAATCCCCATCGACACCGTGCGAATCGACCCCGCCATCGAGCATTCCTACGGACAGAACTTCCCCGTGCGCTTCGCCATCGAACTGCTCGACGCCCACGGCCGCGTCGTCCAGTCGGACACCACCTACCAAAGCTTCCCGTTGCGCAAACCCGGCCTGAATCCCTATTTTGCCTATTTCCCCGAAACGACGGCCCAGGCGGTGCGGCTGACCGTCTACGAGGCGTCGCAGCCCGTTCCCAAGGCCGTTCCGGGCATTGCGTTCAGCGAAATCGCGGCCCTGCACAAGGGCGAAGAAGCGGCGCGCGCAACGGCGTTCGAAGAGCAATTTATCGGAAAAAAACTCCGCGCCGCACCGGGCGATCCTCCCGACACCGAGGCCATGCGGTTGCTGGCCCCCGCCAATGACGGCCTGACGCACTCGGGACAGGTTCTGCCGCTCCGGCAATGGGTCGTCGGGCTGGTCCGGCGCCAACAGTTGATGGAGGAGCAGTTGATCCTTCAAAACATCCAGAAAAAAACCCTGACGGATATCGGCAAAATCCTCGTCCACGGCAGCCTGACCCTGCTTTTTCTGGTCATCGGAGGCGCGGCATACCTCATCGCGCGCAACCGCATCCGCATGCGCAAGGAACTGCGCTCCACCCGCGCCCGGATCGCCAGCGACCTCCACGACGACGTCGGCAGCAACCTCGGCACCATCATTCTCCACGTCGAAAAACTACAGGAGCAGACCGAAACGCCGCCCGACCAGAAACGGCTCGAAGCCATCTACCGGCTCACCCGCGAAAGCGTCTTCGGACTGCGCGAAGTGCTCAGCACCACCGCGCCGGAAGTCGGCCGCACGCAAAACATCGTCGCCTACATGCAGGAACTCGCCGGCCTGATCCTCGGGAAAACCACCTACACGTTCGAATCCGGCCCCGCCATGAGCGAGGCCTTGCTCGAGCATAGCCTGCGCAAAGGGATCCTGCTCTTCTACAAGGAGGCCCTATACAACGCGAAGCGCCACTCGGGCTGCAGCCATATCGACATCTCGCTGCGGCTCCGGGAGCGGGAAATCGTTCTTTGGATCAAGGACAACGGCAGCGGCATGGACGAAGCCGTGCTGGCCAGACCCCGCACGCTGCGCACCCTCAAGCAACGCGCCGAATGGCTCCACGCCAACCTCCAAATCCAGTCCAACCCCGGCCGCGGCACCGAACTCACCCTCATCATCCCCCAGGAATAAGGGGCCTCCCCTTCCCGCCCTGCAAAGACACCGAGATCGAGCAAGGGAGTCCATTACCGATTTTTCAGCCTATCCTTCACCCGCACCGCATCATTTTGTCGGAACGTCTTCGCATGCA
>NZ_JBFJYW010000214.1:0-6882 GCF_041622395.1 Pontiella sp.
ATGACGGTGTCGGGCTCGGCGCTGGGCTTCAGCTGGTACGGCGAAGCCGGGCAAAGCTATGCGCTCGAAACCACCGACGATTTGGTTGCCGGAAGCTGGCAAACCGTCACCAACGTGACCGGCACCAACGGGCTCGTTTCGCTGACCGGCTCCACGGACAACACCAACGCCTTCTATCGCGTTAAGTCGGTCGAGTAACGAACCCCCGGAAGCGTCTCCTTCACTGTGTTCTTGCAACCGTGTAGGAGAACGGAAAGAAATGAACGGAACCCCATTAAAAACCACCTGGAGAAAAAAATGATACCAACCGCTAAACTCATCACCGCCGTCTGTCTAAGCCTTTGTTGCGCCGGTCCGGCGATGGCAAAGAAACCGCTTAAAATCTACATCCTGGCCGGGCAGTCGAACATGGTCGGTACCGGCGGGATCGCGACCTTCGACCATATCGGCGACGATCCCGCGACCGCGCCATTGCTCAAGAAGATGCGGGGGCCCGACGGTAAGCCGAAAACGTGCGAGCGGGTTTGGATTTCGTCGTGGAACGGAAAGATGAACCAATATGGCGGCGAGGGTTTCGGCAAGTTGACGGCCGGGTACGGTGTCCGCCGGACCGATCCCGCGCAGCCCGACGATTTCATCGGGCCCGAATATATGTTCGGCATCACCATGGAGGAGGCGTACGACGGGCCGATCTTGCTCATCAAGACCGCATGGGGAGGTCAAAACCTGAGCGTCGATTACCGGTCGCCGGGCTCCGGGCCATACGTAATGAATGACTATCAGGTGGAGGTCTTGACCCAAAAGGGCGCGCTCGAGCGGGTCCGGGCCCAGAAGGCGGAAGCGACGGGACGGAACTATCGTTACATGATGGATCATGTGAAAAACGTCCTGGGCGATATCAAGCGGGTCTGTCCGGACTACGATCCGGATGCGGGGTATGAATTGTCGGGCTTTGTCTGGTTCCAGGGCTGGAACGACTTCAGCGACACGACGACCTATCCGTCGAGTTACGGCGAGAAGCAGTACGATGAATACAGCAAATTGCTGGCGCAATTCATCCGCGATGTCCGGAAGGACCTGGAGACTCCGCAACTGCCGTTCGTCGTGGGCGTGATCGGTGTATACGGGAATTACACCCCCGGCACCTTCAAGGTCGTCAACAAGTCGGACGAACGCATGAAGCTTTTCCGTAAAGCCATGGCCGCGCCGGCGGAAATGGACGAGTTCAAGGGGCGTGTCGTTGCCGTCCAGACGGCGCCCTTCCGGGAAGATGCACTCGGATTCATCGAGCAGAAACAAACCATCGTGCAGGCCATGGGTAGAAAATTGTCGAAGAAGCTGCCGGACGGCCCCAACGCGGATGGCTCGATGACTGCGGAAGAGCGCAAGGCCTACATGGATGATTACAAAGCCAAAATCCTCACCCCGGAAGAGATGGCCCTATGGGACCGTGCGACCGCGATCGGCGGTTTCATCCACTACTACGGATCGGCTAAATTCCATGCCCAGGCCGGCAAGGCATTCGCCGAGGCCATGCTGAAAATAGAAGAGTAAGCCGAAGGTTTAAGGCGTCCTGCGACGAGGCGAACAGTCGGGGCCGGAATCGGTGGTTTTAGGAGACGGGATATCGATTTAAGCGGAGACCTCTATCCGGGCCTGTCCGGCACCAACGCCTTCTACTGCGTCTATTGGGGCGAATAACCAACGTGCAACTGGAGCGCAAATCTTTGAGTCCAATGTTACTGAATAAAATCACGATTCTCTTTAGTTGCCTGTTTTTGGGCGCGACGGCCCATGCCGCGCCGAAATTCTGGACGTGGACGGGATATAACAAAAACAAGGATTGGGAAGCGTACTTCGGGGAGATGAAGGCCGTCGGCGTTACCGGATTCATCATGACGAGGGACAAGGCGGCCTTCGAGCAGGTCATCCCGATCGCCGACCAGGTTGGGGTGGACGTTTATGCGTGGATGTGGATTCTGAACAACCGTTCGCTGGCCCAAGAGCATCCCGAATGGCTCGACTACAACCAAAAAGGCGAGTCGCTCCGGGAGAAGAAGGCGTATGTCGACTACTATAAGTTTCTAAACCCGGCCATTCCGCAGGTGCAGGATGCGATCGTTCAGCAGGTCGAGGAGATCGCGAGCATCGAGGGCCTCAAGGGCGTGAGTCTGGATTACTGCCGCTTTGTCGATGCGATCCTGCCGACGACGCTGTGGAAAAAATACGATGTGGTCCAGGATCGGGTCTATCCGGAGTGGGACTATGGGTATCACCCCGTCATGATCGGGCGCTTCAAGGAAACGCATGGCTACGATCCCCGCCGTCAGGAGAACCCCGCCTTGGACGAAACGTGGCGGCAGTTCCGGATGGATCAAGTCAACGAGCTGGTGTTCAAGCTGAAGGCGGTGACCCGCAAACATGGCGTGGAACTGACGGCATCGCCGTTTCCAACGCCCGGCATGTCCCGCCACATGCTCTACCAGGACAGGGGGAAGTGGCCGTTGGACCGGTCGCTCGCCATGATCTTCGACGGCTTCTATGATGGCAACTTGGATTGCCGGTTGCGTCAAGACTGCCGTCGCGACATGGACCCGAATGAAAAGCTTTACTTCGGTGTTTTTGTTCCGGGCGATTAAGGAAGATCGCGGGTTCGATGTCTTCGATGCCATGCAAACCGCGTTTGACAACGGGGCCGTGGGCGTCGCCTTTTTCTCGCTGGATCCGCTCCTGAAAAACGACAGGGAAAGGCACAAGGACTTTCCGCGGCGAACTCGGGAAAATAAAGCGAAGGGGGCCTCGAAGTTTCCCGCTTTACTTGCGTGATCGGGCGGGTTCTTTCCAGACGCGGTTATCGCTTGCAAGGTACCATAGAGCCCGTCCCGTTTTGGCGATGTCCTTTGTTTACAGGGTTTTTTGCGGGTAAAATTCCTGACATAAGAGGCATTTTTTAGGGTTCGTTTAATAAAACCACGTCTGCTTTCTGCCGGGGAGGGTTGGGGATTGTACACAACGATGCCTGTATTGTGCAATTTGTGCGTTGGTTTTTGTGGTTAAAATATAATTTGGTTTCAGCAACACGTTGGTTGAGTCGTTTGCCGAGCGTTTTGAGCGGTAGGCGAAGTTGTTTTATCCATTTGGACACGATTGCCACAAACAAGGCACTTGGGTGTTTTTATTAATTGTTAATGTAAAAGAGGAGATAGATACGAAGAGTGGATCCTAGCCAGGGTTGTGTTCTTTCCTGAATCACGCGGCGGAATGTTGCCTTGGAGTCGGTAGTAAACAAAGCAAACCAATCCAGAAGGGGGTATTGAGGTGAAAACATTTAAAACTGCAATGATGATGGGGGTTGCCGCGATGGTAGCCGTTGCTGGTAATGGTGAAACCATTGTGTATCAAGACGTCTTCGACAACGATGGGCTTTACGTCAATTCCGGGATCGGGGGAGGGATGGGTACATATAGCAGGCAAGGGGGGCCCTTCGTTGATGACGGTGTATTGGATCCCCAAGCCTCGGCCCACAATGATCGCGGGAACGTCTATTCATTGGGCGATTTCGATCTGTTCGGTGGGTTCAAGCTGGAAGTTAGCTATGACGTAGATGACGTGTCCAGCATCAGTGCCAGCCGCGTCAATATCGGTTTGGTCGACGCCTCAGTAGATTTTTCGAGTCAAGACGATTCCTTCTACATCTCCGATTTTCTACGCACCGCTGCGCAATGTGGAATTGGCATGGATCTGACGGCTTCCGATGGCGATCAGGGACTTGCTTATTCGGATGGCGCAAGCGTAACGCAGTTGTCGAGCATCGCTTTCGGCACTGGTACGCATTCCTTTGTGCTGGAAGTGGAGGCGGACAGTTGCTGGTCCTACAGCATTGACGGAGGAACCGCCGTGACAGGAACGATTGTGGGTGGGTTTAATTTCGGCCAGGCGTATAAGTTTTTCGTATATGTTCAGGATACGGAAAACGGGTTCTCGATGAATAGCGTGACCCTTACGGCCAAGAGTGACCGTCTGACGGAAACACTCGAGGCTCTTTCGGAGCTGGAAAACCACCTTCTTGGTTCAACCCCGCTGACCGGATCGGAGATTGCACTCGATATGTATACCATCACCAACAATGCCGGACTGTTCGCATCGAACACGACTGTTATTGCGGCGGGATTCGATCTGGTGGAGGCCTACGATGCCGAAGAAGGAGCGCTGTGGCTATCGGGAAGCTCAGTTCAGAGCTTCGACCGAACCACCGTTTCGGACGAAGATATTGACTGGGTCGTCTACAACGTAATGCAAACCATCATGGATGAAACTTACACGGTAGCGAATGTGGCGGCGAACGCATCCTTCCTTGATGGCAAGTTGTTCGGTTGTTCGGCTGGTTTTCCGGGTTCGGTGTCCGCTCCGGTAACCGCGACCAATACGGTGACCATCAATGCAAGCTACCCCGAGGACGAAGCCTGGCCCCGTTCAGGCGAAGGAATATATGCACGTAAACCAACTGGCAACTATGTTGCGCCGGGAACGATTGCCACGGTAGCGGTGCCCGCTGCACTCGTGGGCAAGGGGTATCAGATTCGCGTCGGAGCCCAAAGCTGGGATCTGGAAACGCGCAAGGATACCGTTAAGCGCCTAGACCGTTCCTCCATCGTTTACGATATCGACAGCACCGAAACCAAAGTGGGAAGTCCTATTGGTGGTGGTATATACATTCAAGTCCCCTACCTTCAGGAGGAAGGAGTTGTCGATATCGACATCGTGGGAGCTGTACGATCCCCGTTCTATTCATCCAACAACATTACCGGGCACATCACCTCTCTCGCCGAATGGCAGGATACCGAGCGGAACTATCCGGCACCTTGGGCAGATTTCCAAACCGAAAACTTCTTGGCGCAGGTCCCGACCGACTGGATCTATAACCTAGACGACCCGGTTTCCCCGATGGCGGATTGGAGTCATGGAATCGATATCATGAATGATCTTATGGGGCGTTCCCGACGTCGAGATATTGAAACCATGTACATTCAGGTCGATGTCATCAAACGCGGAGACGCGTATTATCCGGGTTATCCGACGGCCAATACCACCTATGATCCGGCTACGAATTACGAAGGGCTAAAGCTGAACCATTTCACTGAAGGGGCTAAATCCGCTCCCTACTGGCTTTTTCACGAGCAAGGGCATGCCTATCTGATGCACAAGTTCGACGGGGAGACCGAATCCACTGTCAATCTGCCGCACGTTGCCATTTGGAACAACGGATTTGGGATCGATCTCGATCTCTCCTTTCGCTCGTCGTTGAGCTATGCCGACAACGCCAACCGTACCCTGAACAACACCGCAGTGACCTGGATGCTCTGCTCCAACTTCGTGAATGGAGTGGAGATGGAGGTGAAGGAAAAGAATTACCAGCTGAAAGGGCATGCCAAGTTCGTGGACATGGCCCGACTGTTTGGTTGGGATGCGGTGAATGATTATTTCGCGGGAATGGTCGAAGATGGTATTGATCGGGATGCGGATCAAACACACGATGAACTGATCGATCGACTGTCCGTTGCCGCAAACGTGGATGTGAGGCCGCTGATCCATTTCTGGGGTGTGCATCCGGGCTCCAGCGCCACGGTTTCCGCATCCATGGAAGCATCGAACGACATCTACGACCTGCTCGTCTATTACCGTAGCTTGATTCCCGCCGATAACGCGGAGTTTCGGTCTTTTACCACAGGATGGTGGGACGGGCAGCCTAGCTTGGGCGGTTATATGACTGAAATCGATCATGCATCCCAATGGGACAGCTATGATCAAACCTCCTGTGCCGCAATCGCGGCTCAACTGGACTCGATCATTGATCTCTATTTCCCCAATGGTGATCCCGATTCCAGTTTGACGTCCACCGCGGTGCCATCCTTGCTCTTCTCCGATACGTTCGATTCCGACGGACTGTCCGTGAACTACGGGACGGGCGGAGGCATGGTCAACAACTCCATCTCTACCTTGGCGTTTTCGGATGACGGCAATCTGTCCGCATCGCAAAGCACGGTTGGGTATCAGCGGGCGGTGGCCTATACCGAGCATACGTTCGCCGTCTCAAACGGGTTTACCTTAAAGGTAACGTACGATATTGAGATGACGGAAACGGACCTCGCGGATTCGGCTGCATTCGGTTTGGTGGATGGCACCAACGATTTGAGCGGAGTCTTCGTTGCCGAGACCCCGCAAAACAGCATCGGTATCAGTCTGACTGATCGTGGGGATTTGCAGGGGCTCAACGAAACAACATACGTGGACGGAGATGCCGATGGTCTGTTGGTTAATTTAAGCAACGGACAACTTGTCGAGGCGGGTGAAAATAAAACCTGCACGCTGACGGTCGATGCGAATGGTAACTTCCGTTACAGCATCGACGGTGAGGACGCGGCAACCGGCACCACGACGTTCGACCTGACCAGAAAATATCATTTCGCGGCCTATACGCAACGCGATGCCGGGTTCACGATTCAGAGCGTTCAGTTGTATTCCTATGCGGACACCACGGTCACCAATGATGTGGAAGCCAGTTGGCTGGTTGGCTACGGCCTTGAACCGACCGACGCCGGGGCATTGGCCGATACCGATGGCGATGGGCGAGCCAACTGGGAAGAATACTTTGCCGGAACGAACCCCATGGTTGCCGACAATCCCCCCGGCCTCCGCGTCACCGAATATTACCTGACCACCGGAGATTTCTCCGGAACGTCGGCGACGCTGACGTTGGATCAGGCGCTGGCGGACGACTATTTCATTCTCGTTCGAGGTTCTCGCGACGGCAACGCTTTGTCGATGCCGGACAACGACTACGCCCGGGTAACCGCAGTCCCCGCCGGCACCGGCGACATGGCC
>NZ_JBFJYW010000215.1:0-6828 GCF_041622395.1 Pontiella sp.
GCGTTTCGAGGTGCTTCTGCTTTTCGCGGTTGAAGTGGTTCTTGCAGTCCTTCAGCTGCGGATTGCGGATCGAGACCGACTTCGAGCGCTCGCGCGCCAGTTTTTTGACCGAGTTGAGCTCCTTGCGCAGTTTCTGCGTCTCCTCGATCTTGGTGATCAGCTTCTTCGCCTCGTCCGGCGAGCGGTGCAGCAGATCGGCCACCACCTGCGAAACCTTGGCCACGATGTCCGAGCGGATCTCCGAGTTGCCGAGCTTGTTCTTGGTCTGGCTCTCGAAGATCGGTTCCTTCAGGCGGATCGCCACCGCGCCGAGCACGCCTTCGCGCACGTCGTCGCCGGAATATTTCTTGCTCGCATAGTCGTTGATGCCGCGCAGCAGCCCTTCGCGGAAAGCGGAAAGATGGGTGCCGCCGTCGGAGGTGTATTGGCCGTTGACGAAGGAGTAGTACTCCTCCGAAAAGCGGTTGGTGTGGGTGAGGGCGATTTCGAGCGTCTTGTCGCAATAGTGCAGCGGCGGGTAGATCTTTTCGTACTGGCTCTCGTCGCGGATCAGGTCGAGCAGGCCGCCCTTGCAGTGGTAGAGCTCGCCGTTGAACCAGATCTTCAGGCTGGCGTTGAGATAGGCATAGAACCGCAGGCGCCGCGCCAGATGGTCGGTGTTGAACTCGAACTTCTTGAAGATGTCGGGGTCGGGCGAGAAGGCCACGAACGTGCCGTTGGGCTCGTCCGTCTTGCCCTGCTCCTCGCGCACCAGTTTGCCGCGCTCGAACTCGGCCTCGACATATTCGCCCTCGCGGTGGGAGCGCACCAGGAAGTAGGTCGAGAGCGCGTTCACCGCCTTGGTGCCGACCCCGTTGAGGCCGACGCTGAACTGGAAAACGTCGTCGTTGTATTTCGCGCCCGTGTTCATTTCCGAGACGCAGGCCACCACTTTGCCCAGCGGAATGCCCCGGCCGAAGTCGCGGATCGTGACCATATCCTCTTCGATCGACACGTTGATCCGGTCGCCGTGGCCCATGATGAACTCGTCGATCCCGTTATCGATCACCTCTTTGACGAGGATATAGATACCGTCGTCGTAGTGCGCGCCGCTGCCGGTACGGCCGATATACATGCCCGTACGCAGGCGGATATGCTCCAGCGAGGAGAGCGTCTTGATCTTGTCTTCCGTGTATTCGTGCTTCTTTTTCGCGGCCATGTGCCTAAAACCCTCTAAAACCACAAGATATGGATGGAAATTCCCCTATAAACCACAAAATCTAGCAATTCGTCCCGCCTGCTTCAAGCGGTTCGCCCGCCTTTTTAACTCGTTCCCAATCACACGTTTAAACGTGTGGGTAGACCGGAGTCCCGACGTCGCACTTTACATTGCCCCCGCGCCACTTAAGATAGTTGCATGAAAGAAAGGGAAACGATGAAATCCAAGCAACCGCTCCCCGCCGCCGGGATGCCGCCCGCCGCCGAGCCGCTTTTTGAAGCCCGGCCGATCGATTGCACCCGCAACAACCTGCGCCGGCAGTTCGCCGCCCGATAAGGATCCATGGGACGCAAACGCAGACGTCGATTGACCGTAAAGCTCAAGATTCTTCTGGTTGGGGTCGGGATTGCGTGGTTCGTGCTCGAGGGGCGCTTCTATTTTCCGAAACCCGTTCGCCCGCCTTCGGGCGCGACGCCCGTCGTCGTCGAAATGGAAACCACCTCCTACTGCCACTGCAGGAAATGCTGCTCCTATAAGTGGCTCGCCTTCATTCCCTACCAGAAGACGGGAAGGTTCAGCTGGCGCATCAAGCACATCGGCGTCACCTCCTCCGGGGCCAAAGTCGGGCCCGGCACCCTCGCCGCCGACCCCTCGATATACCCCTACGGCACCGTCATGTACGTCCCCGGCTACGGGTACGGGCGCGTCGAAGACACCGGCGGCGCCATCAAGGGGCAGCACATCGACCTCTACCGCCCCAACCATTGGTTCGCCCGCAGCTGGGGCGTTAAAAAGCGCAAGGTCAAGGTCTGGCTTCCGCCAAATGCACCGGAGGAGGGGACGGCCGCGCCTGCAAGCCCGCCCGCCCTCGCAACGGTAAACCTGAATCCGGGAATGGAACCACCGATAAGCTCAGATGGACACTGATGCCCGATTCGAGAAGGCGTTTGTCCCGCTCACCCGCCCGAATAAGAGCCTGTTCTGAAATCTGCGATCCATTTGCTTTTCGAGGGTAGGTTTTGCCGGCGACGGCTTCGCTTGGCCGGCGCCGGTCGAAAGGCTCGGTTTTCTCGAGTGGCGGCAAAATCCGCCAAAGGCCTTGCCATGCTTCCGCGGATTCCTGTATTTATTCCGTCCGCTTTTTTAAGCGGGCTCGTAGCTCAGTCGGTCAGAGCAGGAGACTCATAATCTCTTGGTCGGGGGTTCAAGTCCCTCCGAGCCCACCACTTTAAGGCCAGTCGCTTGCGGCTGGCTTTTTTAGTGGCTGGACGCCGAGCCCCGTATTTGATGGAGAGCTGGTTTCTTCGGCCCGGTTTTGGGGCTTTTCCCATAGCCGTAGCCCGTGATGGTCCTATTTTCCGATAACCCGTTCGAGTGCCTGCATGAACGCGGCACATTTCTGCGGATCGCGGGCATCGGCGTGCGGAGCCGCGAAACGCTTGGAATCGTTGTCGTAGTACTTTCCGGAAGCGTCGGCGAATTCGTCCGACACTGCGGCGCGGCAAAGAAGGTCGGCGCCGATCTGCAAATCTCCGCCGTCGACGCCGAACGCTTCTTTGACCATTTTGCTACCGAGCAGCGAGCCGGGATTCACCGCAAGAATCGCGGGCCCCTCGTTGCCCAGCTTGGCGGCCAGCTCGGCGGACCAGATGGTCAGCGCCAGTTTGCTTTGGGCATAGGCCTGCATCTCGTCCAGCACGCCGCGTCCGCCGAAGGCCTCCAGATTCACCGGGGCCTGCGCGGCGGACGAGAGGTTTATAACGCGCCCGGAGCGGCCCAGCAGCGGCAGGAGCTTTTGGGTCAGCACATAGGGCGCAATCGTATTGACCACAAACCGCACATCCAGACCGCAGTCGAGTACGGGTTCCGCCACGCGTAGGACGCCGGCATTGTTGATCAGCACGTCGAGCGCACCGTGTTCGTTCCGCACGGATTCGGCGAGTGCTTCAACCTCATCCATAATCGAGAGTTCGGCCACATAGCCTTTTGCCTGCAGTTCGTCGGCCACCGCCGCCACCTTGGCGGGATTTCGTCCATGGACCAAAACGCGATGGCCGGCCGCTGTGAGCATGCGGGCGGTTTCCAGCCCGATGCCGTCTGTTGCCCCGGTTATGAGGATTGTTTTCTTCATGATAACTCCCGTCGGTTATTCGGATGCGACGGTGTATTTCCCGTCGGTGCGCACGTAGATGACGGTTTCGCCATGCCGACTCGATGCGATGCGGTGTGCGGCGGTGCCTTTGGAGCTGAATAGACTGCCTGGTTCCAGAACGCGGCCGCTTTTGGCCTGATGGTTGAGCTCGCCTTTGATCACGACGCCTCGGAAGGAGGGGCCTTCGCTTGTTATGGTTCCGTCAAATCCGGCCGGCAGTTTGATGAAGGAGCCATTCAGCCGTCCGTCCTCCGTGTTGCCCCAAAGAACGGCCACTTGGACGCCGGCCTGCTGGATCCAGACGATGTCCGAGGCATTCAGCCAGACCAGGTTGGTGTGGTCGACATTGACGGGGCGCTCCTCGCTATCGAACGCTTCTTCTTTGGGAAGCACGAGGTAGGGCCCTTCTTCGATCTCGATATAGGCGATTGCATCGGTGCCTTGCGCGGCGGTGATATGCACGTGTCCTTTTGGTTGCGTCCAGAAGGAGCCTGCCGGCATCCACAGGTCGGCCGCGTCCGGGTCGTCATTGTGCAGCACGCCCTGGATCACCACGCCGCGGTAGGAGATATTGTGGATATGCGGCGGCGATTCGAAGTTGGGCGGCGGCTTCAGCAGAAAACCGGTCGGCTCCGTGCCGTTGCGGTCGCCCCAAAGCGTTCCGGCCTTGGGGGCGAGGTCGCCGCGTTTCGGATTCAGGTGCGTCCATTCCACTTCCGAATTCAGAACAATACGTATGTTCTGCCGATCCGGTGGGGGCGTTTTCATCTCGGCCGGCGCGGCGCAGGCGGCGGCCAACAGGGCGATGGGTAGGGCTATTTTCGTGTTCATGCAATCCTCGCTTAGTTTACGGGGTTGTCGATAACGACTTTGCCCATGCCCTGACCGCTTTCCAGGCGGGCGTGTGCGGCGCCGGCTTCTTCGAGGGAGTAGCGGTTTTCATCCAAAACGGGTTTCAGGCCGCCGGCCTCGGCAATCCGGGCGAGCTCGCGCAGGATGGCTGCATGGGCTTCGCGTTTAAAATGGTGCAGCATGGGAATCAGCATGAAAACCACGTGCAGCGACAGGCCTTTGAAGTGGGCCACGGAGAGCTCGATTTCGCACAGCGAAACGGTCGAGGCGACCTGGCCGTTCAGCGCCGCCGCGTTAAAGGAGTTGAGCATGTTGGCGCCGCCGACGGAGTCGAAGACGATATCAAAGCCTGCGCCGGCCGTGTGTGCGGCAACATACTGTTCAACGGATTCGGTTTTATAGTTAATGGCGGTGGCGCCCAGTTTTTCAATGAGGGCCAGCTGCCGGTCTCCGCCGCCGGTGGAGTAGACCTCCGCCCCGAACTGTTTGGCCAGCTGCAGGGCCACATGGCCGACGCCGCCGGACCCGCCGTGAACCAGCACCTTTTGACCCGCGGCAATGCCTGCGCGTTGCAGTCCTTCGTAGGCGGTGATGCCCACCAGCGGCAACGCCGCCGCTTCGCGCATCGACAGGTTTTTCGGCTTATGCGCCATTAGGTTGGCATCGGCAACGATGTATTCCGCCAGCGTACCCGGCAGATCGGCCAGTCCGCCGGCGCAGCCATAGACCTCGTCGCCGACCGCATAGCCTTCAACGCCCGCGCCGACGCACTCGACGGTGCCGGCAAAATCCATCCCCAACAGGGCCGGGGTGTCGGGCGAAAGCGGCAACGCCTTGCCCATCTTTCGGATCATGGTGTCCACCGTGTTGACGCTGGACGCCGCGATCTTGACCAACACATGGCCCTCTTTCATTCCGGGTTTTTCAAGTTCGGCGGCTTCGAAAACGGCATCTTCGCCATACGCTTTAATCAACATTGCTTTCATCTGCGATCTCCTGGGTTGCTTTGTGATGAGGCCAACCTACGTCCGAACGCCGGATTTGGGAAATTCCTTGTTTTCATGGGACCTATTCATAAAATCGATAGATCGATCGTCTCGTGAAACAACGGGGTTTTTGAGGCGTTTTTCAGGTGCGCGATGGACGCCGGAATGGAGAAGGTGCGCGAAATCAATTCCGGCTTTTCGGAGAATCATGTATTTCATGGGTACGGGTTTTCGTTTTTTAAGCAGTTGCCGAGCCTATTTTTATGAGCACACCATCCAGTAAGCTTGAAGCCGATCTTCACACGTTGCGTTCGCTGGTGGCCGTGGTGGAAGAGGGCGGTTTTTCGGCGGCGGCCAAACGGGTGCACCGAACGCAATCCGCGGTCAGTGTTCAAATTGCCAAGCTGGAGGACCAACTGAACGCCAAACTGCTTGAACGGACCAGTCGATCGGTTTCATTGACCCCGAAAGGCGAAGCGTTCCTGAGCTATGCCCGGCGCATCCTTGAGCTGGCGGACGAAGCGATGGCGGCCTGTACTGCGGAAGAAAAGGCACTGCTGCGCGTCGGGGTTGCTGAATATCTGGCGCCGCGCCATCTCGACTCGGTGCTGGGTTCGTTCCAGGAGGCGCACCCCAACTGCAACCTAAGTCTAACGCTGGGGTTGGGCCCACCGCTGCTCGAACGGCTGGAGCAGGGGGGACTGGACCTCGTGATTGGCGGCCCGGAGGGAAGCAATGGCAACAAGCTCTGGGACGAACCCTTGGTTTGGACCGGTTCTGGCGAGGTGCCGGAAGACCGTTCGGCGGCATTGAAGCTCGTTCTGATGCCGGCCCCCTGCATCTATCGGAAAATTGCCTTTGATGCGCTGACGGGCGTGTCGCGGCCATGGGTGATGTCGATTGAGGCGAACTCGTTTGAGGCCGTTCAGGCTGCCATTCGGGCCGGTCTTGGAATTACGGTGTTGCCGGAGGCCGCGATTAAAGACGGGATGACGGTTCTGAAGGGCAAACTCCCGGCGCTGCCGGATTCCTGCGTGATGAGCTATACGCGGGCCAAGGTGTCGCACCCGTTCACGCAACCGTTTATTGACGATCTCGTTGAGAGCGTTGAAAGGCTCCGAAGGGATCGCGACGCGGGCTGACGGGAGAAGAATCCAACGGATTATCGCTTTCCCCGCCGGTACTTTCATTTCCGTTGACCGGGGAGAACGGCCTTCGCCAAGTCATCGGCTTGTTCGCCGAAGCCTTGGCGAAGGCTGGTGGAGGCGGGGGGAATTGAACCCCCGTCCGAATAAGAGTCACAGCAGCTTCTACGTGTGTAGTTCGACATTAAAGGATTCGCCGCCGCCGCTGCCGCCGAACAAGGCCACTTTGGTCGCTAGTTTCCTGTTATGGTTTTCGAGCCGCATTCCGGGAACCCGAATGAAGCCTTAGCCTGTTGTCGTCGCCTCTATCTCCTAACAGACATTAGAGTAGAGACGTAGCGGAACTATGCCGCTAGTGCGTAACTTTCGTCAGCATTTATGTTTTTGGGCTCCTTTTTACGAGGCCTGGAGTCCAACCTCGACACGCCACTGAAGCTTCAACTTACCCGTCGAAACCAGTCGCCCCCAAATAAATGGGTTGTAAGCAGGGACAGA
>NZ_JBFJYW010000216.1:0-6810 GCF_041622395.1 Pontiella sp.
GCCTTCGAGTCCCAGCAGCGACTGGTCTTCGGCCAAGGCGGGGATGACCTCGCCAAGGGTCAGGCTCCGGAAGGCTTTGGTTTTCGGCAAAAACTTTCCGGCGATCAATACCAGCGCGAAGGCGCCGAGGAACGAGAGCATGACCTTCAGGAACGGAACGGAGAAGGTTTCGGGCGAAAAGTCGACGGGGCGCCACTTGCCGGGCATCCGTTCGCTCATGGCGCTGATGAACGAAACGAAGATCAGCAGCAGCCCGCTGAAGCCCATCACCCCGAAGCCCGGCGTGATGAACACCTCGATGGCGAGCAGGATGACGCCAAGAATGAAGATGGCGACGTCCTCCATTCCGGAGAGCCCGGCAATGTGGTGCCCGGTGAAAAAGAGCAGCAGGCACAGGATTCCGGCAATGCCGAAGATGCCGAATCCGGGCGTCTTGAACTCCAGCCAGAGTCCGCCGAGGCCGAGCATCATCAACAGGGGGGCGATGGCCGCGATGAGGCGCGCCAGCTTTTCGGAGGCCGTAACTTCCAGCACGCGCTTTTCGGCGCCGGCCAGCCCGATTACTTCGAGCATTTCGTCGATATCCTTGACGGTGCCTTTGGAGAACAGGGGTTTGGGGTCTTCGCCGACCAATTGCTCGGCTTCGGTGTTGGTGAGCGTCAGGACGTGGCCGCTTTTGCTGATGACGGTATCGCCGACCTTGTATTCGATTTCCGCGCGCACCATGGCCTCGGCCAGCAGCGGATCGTAGCCGCCTTTCTCGGCCGCCACCCGCACCTGTGCCGCAACATAGGAGGTCATCTTTTCCTTCTCGGCCGCAGGCAGATCCTGGACGCCGCCCGACATGCCCATGATGATGGGGGTGATGTCGCCGATCAAGGTGCCGGGCGCCATGTAGATGTTCGGCGTGGCTAGGGCGATGAAAGCGCCGCCGGATATGGCTTCGCGCCCAACGAACGTATACAGCGGAATCTTGGACTTGCTTAGCGCGTCGATGATCGCCACGGCGGAATCGACGCGGCCGCCGGGGGTGTCCATGTCCAGGATGATGGCATCGGCCTTGTGGCGCACCGCTTCGTCGACGCCGCGGCGGACGACGTAGAGCAGGGCGGGCTCGATCATTTTCTTGATCGGGATGATGTAGACGAGCGGGGTTTTCCCGGGTTGCGGGATCCGCTTGACGGTATTCGATTCCTGCGCCGTGGCGCCGGCGAGCATAACGCTTGCGAACCAGGTAAATAGTAATTTCCGGACCATGGGTGCAACCTCCGTGACTTGGCCTCCATTCTTGCGCTCGCCGCTAAAAAGGAAAGGCAAAACTTCCAATGGCTGAAAAATGCGCGTATTGATGGGCGCATGGTTTTGGAAGGAAAAAGGGCATTGGTGACGGGGGGCGCGGTGCGGATCGGCAAGGCGATTACGCAGGCGTTGCAACGGGCCGGAGTCGAGGTGGTGGTGCACTACTGCGCCTCGGCCGACGAGGCGCGTGCGCTTTCGCCGCACACGGTGCAGGCCAACCTGCAATCGCCGGACGAATGTCCGGAGCTGATCGGCCGCGCCGGTCCGCTGGATATTTTGATCAACAATGCATCGCTTTTCACACGGGACCGGTTGGCGGAAAGCGCACCGGAGCGCGTATTGCGCGAGTTTCAGGTCAATCTGTTTGCTCCGATGGAGCTGACCCGGCAGTTTGCCGCGCAGGCGGGGCAGGGGGCGGTGGTCAATCTGCTGGATCGGCGCATTCGCGCAAACGATGCGAGCTGCCTGCCGTATTCGATTTCCAAGAAGGGGTTGGAGGAGCTGACCCGGCTTTCCGCCTTGGAGCTGGCGCCGAATATCCGGGTCAATGCCGTGGCTCCGGGGCCGATCCTGCCGCCGCCGGGCGATAGTGGCGAACATTTTGTCGAGCGGGCCGGAAAGGTGCCGCTCGAGCGCTTCCCGACGCCGGAAAACATTGCCGAGGCGGTGCTCTATCTGCTGCGGGCCGACTCCTGCACCGGGCAAACCATCTATGTCGATGGCGGCCAGCATTTGCTGGGCAATGGCGTTTAAGCGGCTTCGCCGCAATTTTTGATTTTAGATTGTTGATTGCCGATTTGTGGGTCTGCGACGCTTTCTATGAAACTAAAGGTTTGAAATGGACAAAATATTCATTCGCGATCTGGCGTTGCGCTGCATCATCGGTATTTTCCCCGAAGAGCGGCGCGAGAAACAGGACATTGTCATCAATGTTGAAATGCACGCCGACCTGCGCAAGGCGGGACGGTCGGACGACCTGAACGACACGGTCGATTATAAGTCCATCAAGAAGGCGATTTTGAAGCTGGTTGAAAGCAGCGGCTTCCAGCTGATCGAATCGTTGGCGGAACGCATTGCCGACATCGCCTTGGCCAACGCGAAGGTTCAGCAGGTAGTCGTGACGATCGACAAACCGGGGGCGCTTCGTTTTGCCAAAGCCTCGGCGGTGGAGATTACCCGTACCCGTCCGTAATCCCAGGGATTATTGAAGGGCCGCCCCGCCAAGCGGAACGGCCAACGCTTTTTTTTTACTCCACGCTGCCTTCAAAGACGCCCATCGAGCGGAACTTGTCGTAGCGGTCCTGACGGATCTCGTCGGCGGACATGGCGGAGAGTTCATCCAGATTCCGGAGCACGGCGGTCTTCAGGTTGAGCGCCATCGCTTCGGGGTCGGCGTGGGCCCCGCCCTTAGGTTCGGGAATGACTTCGTCGGCCAGTTTGAGTTCCAGCAGGTCCTTGCCCGTAATCTTGAGGGCCTCGGCGGCCTTGTCGGAATAGGCGCGGTCTTTCCAGAGAATCGCGGCGCAGCCTTCCGGCGAAATGACCGAATAGTAGGCATGCTCCAGCATCAGAATCCGGTTGCCGATGCCGATGCCCAGTGCGCCGCCGCTGCCGCCTTCGCCAATGATCACGCAGATGATCGGCACCTTGATGTTGAAGCATTCGCGCAGGTTGACGGCGATCGCTTCGGCAATGTGGCGCTCTTCGGATTCGAGGCCGGCATAGGCTCCCTTGGTGTCGATCAGGGTAATGATCGGAACGCCGAACTTGTCGGCGAGCTTCATCAGTCGAAGCGCCTTGCGGTAGCCTTCCGGGTGGGCGCAGCCGAAGTTGGATTCAACGTTCGATTTGGTGTCGCGGCCCTTTTGCGAGCCGATGATCATCACTTTGCGACCATCGAGTTTGGCAAAGCCGCCGACAATGGCGCGGTCGTCGCGGTGGATCCGGTCGCCGTGGATTTCGACGAAATCGGTGGTCATGGACTCGATGTAGTCCATGGTGTAGGGGCGGTTCGGGTGGCGGGCCACCTGAACCTTCTGCCATGCGGTCAGGTTGGCGTAGATGTCGGTGCGGGTTTGCTCAATCTTGTCCTTCATGTTTTGGATCTCATGGGACACATCGATATCCTGCTCTTTGCTGAAGGATTCGAGCTCGCTGAGTTTGCTCTCCAGTTCCTGGACGGGGCGTTCGAATGGAAGACTAAATTGTGCGCTCATGTGCGACTCCTCGTGTCCGATTTACTCGGTGATTATAACGGTTGTTTTGCGTGGGACCAGATCGAAAAGCTCTTCCACGTCTTCGTTGAGCATGCGGACGCATCCGGCGCTGGACTGCTTGCCGATGCTGTCGCGCTCCCATGTTCCGTGGATGCCGTACCCGGTGATTTCGGGATGGGCTTCGCACTTGATGGCCATCCAGCGGGTTCCCAGTACGTTTTCCTTGTCGCCGAATTCAATCTGCTTGTTGTCGGAGGGGCGCGTCCACGGGGGCTCGGTGATCTTGTCGACGATCAGGAATTCAACGGCGGGGGTCTTGCCGAATTTGCCCGTGCCGACGGAGTAGCGCTTGAAAATCCGGTCGCCGTTCATCAGGTCCAGCGTATTGCGGTTCTTGGAGACCCGGATGCTGAAATTGCCCTCATAGACCAGCAAGCTGGCGCCGAGGCGGATCACATCGGTTTCCATGTTGTTCATGGTTTTGATCAGCTCGACGGTCGTGTTGAACTTCTTGGCGATCTTCTGAAGATAGTCGCCCGATTGGATCACGTAGTATTGCTTCCCCGGAATCATGATGGGCGATTTCAGCAACTTCATGTTCACGTCGCCGAGCATTTTGATGGCCCGGGCATCGGGGGTGACCGCCACGATCTTATCGAGAATGATTTTGGCATCGGCCAGCTGGCCGGCATCGATGGCCGCCTGTGCATCGGAGATGGCGGCGCGCGATTGAGCCGTCGGAGCCACGTCCATGACGGGCGCCGCCAGGGCGGGGCCGAGATCCATCAAGGGGGCGGCGGGTCCGGCCTCAACGGGGGCGCCGGACGTTCCGTCCGCCGCAACGCGCTCCTCGGCCTTGTCGCGCGACAGGAAGAGGTAGATTCCAACTCCGATGATCTGGACGATGACGATGATGATGAAAACACGCTTCCACCCACCGCCTTTGCGGGTGTTGTAGGAGCCTGCATAAATTGGTTTTGCCATATCTGGATTGTCCTCTGTTGGTACGAGCCCGTCATTTATGCACAATCGCCTTTTCACGTGCAATAATATTACGATTGCAGATGGAAATGCGCCGGGAATGCAGGTACTTTGCATGGCCCTGATCATGAAGATTTTGCTCATAACCCCGCCGCTGTTGCAACCGAACACGCCTTATGCCGCAACGCCCCTGCTGACGGCCTATCTAAGGTCGGCCGGTCACGATGCCGTCCAGGCCGACCTCTCGCTGGAGTTGCTCTTGCGCATTTTTTCGCGGGAGGGAATTGAAACCCTGACGAGCGAACTGGGGCTCCCCGCCGAGGCGGCCGCGCCCTATCTCGAAACGATCGGCGAGGTGGTGGCGTTTCTGCAAGGCAGGAATCCCGCCGCGGCCGAACGCCTCGCGCGCCGCGGCTATCTGCCCGAAGGCGAAAACCTGGCCCGGGCATACGATCAGGAGGAACAGCTGGGGTGGGACTTCCGCGGACTGGATACCCACGACCGCGCCCGCCATCTCGCCAGCCTTTATCTCGACGATGTCGCCGACGTCGCGGCCGAGGTTGATCCCAACTTCGGCTTTTCCCGCTATGCCGAAAAGATCGCGGCGAGTCTGCCGGACTTCGGCGAGCTGCGCGACGAAGTGGAATACAACGACTCGATCTTCGTGAAATGGCTGCGGGAGCTGACCGATGCCGCCATGCGGCGGCACCGGCCCGACCTGGTTGCGCTGACCGTCCCGTTCCCCGGCTGCCTGATGGGCGCGCTCGTGGTTGCCAAGCAAGCCCGGCACACTTGCGCAAGTGTGCGCATCGTGCTGGGCGGCGGCTACGCCAATACGGAGCTGCGGGAGCTGGCCGACCCGGCCATCTTCGACTACGTGGACGCGATCACCCTGGATAGCGGGTTCCTTCCCTTGCAGCGCTTGGCCGAAGGGGGCGCACCGGTGCGCACGTTCGTGCGGGAACACGGGCAGGTGCGGTATCGGACGACCGAGGTCGAAGAGGTTGCGCACGACGATCTTCCGGCTCCCGATTTCCGCGGCCTGCGGCTGGACCGCTATTTCGGCGTGTTCGAGACGCTCAATCCGGTCACGCGGCTGTGGTCGGACGAGCGCTGGAACAAGCTGGTTCTGGCCCATGGCTGTTGCTGGCGCCGATGCGCGTTTTGCGATACGTCGATCGACTATATCTGCCGCTACGACCCCGCGACGCCGCAGACCATCTGCGACTGGATCGAGGATGTGGCGCAGCGGACCGGGTTCGGCGGATTCCATTTCGTGGACGAAGCGTTGCCGCCGGAGCTGCTCGATGGCTTGTGCGATGAAATTCTCCGGCGCGGACTGGAGATCGAGTGGTGGGGGAATATCCGCTTCGAGAAGCGGTTTTCGGCGGAGCTGGTTGCGAAGATGGCGGAGTCGGGTTGCATTGCGGTGACGGGCGGACTGGAAACGTGCTGCAACCGGACGCTGGCGTTGATGCGCAAGGGCGTGACGGTGGAACACGCCACCCGCGTGCTGGCCGATCTCGCGGAAGCAGGCATCATGACGCACGCCTATTTAATGTATGGTTTTCCAACCCAAACCCTCGACGAAACCTTGCAGGCGCTCGAAACCGTTCGGGACCTGTTCGATGCGGACATCCTGCATTCCGCCTATTGGCACCGGTTTGCGCTGACTGCCCATAGCGATGTGTCGGTGCATCCCGAGTCGTACGGCATTCGCCTGCTGGAGCCCGCCATTTCAACCTTTGCCGTCAACGAAATCCCGTTCGCGTGCGATTTCGACCACGATTTGGAGCGGGTGGGCCAGGCACTGAAGGCCGCCGCCTACAACTACATGCTCGGCGTCGGCTTCGACCGGCCGGCATCCGACTGGCTGGCGATGGCAGAAAGCTAGCTTTTCAAGTTCTCATTTGTGTTCGTTCTGCTAGTTTTCAACACACTAATTGTTGTTCTTGGGTCTTCGGAAGCGTATCGGGAATAGATGATGAAACACATGGGGAAATTCGTAATCATAGTTTTATTCCTGCTGGTCGGGCTGGGGGGTATCGATGCTTCGGCACAGGGCACCGATGACGCCGAGGCGTCGGGCGCCGCGAAGGTAACCGCGGTTTATGGCGTAACCGCCGACGACTATCTCCCCGCCCAGGAAGCTCCCAAGTCCGTTGCCCGGCCGGCCGTTCGGCGCGGCGGCAGCGCCATCTCAGCGGCGGACCTGCCCGACGCTTTTTTCTTTATCGGCGTTCCCATCTTCCTGTTGCTTCTGTTGTACCTTGTCGTGACCTTTCTCAATGGGTTCGAAGAGAAGCGGCGCGAA
>NZ_JBFJYW010000217.1:0-6766 GCF_041622395.1 Pontiella sp.
CGGAGACACAGAGGGGATATGCATAGAGTCTCTGTGTCGCAGTGTCTTTGTGGTGAAAATACGAAGTTCTAGGTGATACGCTGCACCAGTGCTCCGTATTTCTTAATCGGTCGCACTGAATAAACGTTAACGTGAACAAGGATTCAATTTAACACCCGCTTCGCTAAAGGTCGCAAAGACAGCAAAGCCGATTCTTCGCGACCCTTGCGGTCTTCTGTTAAATCGGAAATGAGCAGCATTTTATGTATGTGATGAAGCTTTCCCTGCGATCCATCCGAATCTTTAGGATGTGTAATGTGCCAGGAATGTTTTTTACTCAATCCGTTCCCATTGGATTTATCGCGCATTCTCCCCGACCAGGTCTCCATCGCCGATGTCGGTCCGGGCAAATTCAATGTATTCGAGCAGGTTGCTGACAACATCCGGGTAAAGGGTGGAGACATCGTTCGTCTCCCCGATATCGGCTTCGAGGTCGAAAAGCATCGGCGAGGGAATATCGAACCAGTCCCCATCCCGGTAATAGCGCGCCCAGGTGGAGTCGGCATCCCGGGCCACATGCAGCTTCCACTTTCCGACGCGTACCGCGTGGAGGTCATTCCGAACATAGTAGTAGAAGGCTTCCCGTGAGCCGGTGGCTCCGGAAACACCGTGCATCAGGGAGGTGATATCAACACCGTCGATCACGCGGTCGGACGGAACCGTCGCCCCGGCCAGTTTTGCGAGCGACGGCATCAGATCCTGGGTGGAGGCGATTTCATCGCAGACCGTTCCGGCGGGAATCCGTCCGGGCGCCCGCATGATGCAGGGAACGCGGAACCCGCCCTCCCAGCTCGTGACCTTGTCGCCGCGCAGCGGCAGGGCCGACCCGCCCATGGCCTCCGCTTCGGCAACACTGCCGTACTCGCCGACATGCGAGCTGCTGTTCCCCAGATACCACGGCCCGTTATCGCTCGTGTAGATGACGTAGGTGTTGTCGTCGAGTCCCAGTTCCTCGACGGCGTCGAGGATCCGCCCGACATTATAATCGAGTTCCTCGATCACATCGCCGTAGAGCCCGCCCGCCGACGTGCCCGCGAAGTCGTCGGACACCGCCAGATCCACATGGGGCATCGTATGGGCCAGATAGACGAAGAAGGGTCGTTCCTTATTTTTTTGGATAAACGAGATGGCCGCATCGGTATAGCGCTCCGTCAGTCCGCCCATGTCCGCGCCGGTTTCAATTCGGGTCGTATTTTCGATGATATTCACCGTCGAGTCATTGCTCCCGGAGGTGCCCAGAAAATAATCAAAGCCCTGGGCGAGCGGGAGATAGTCGGGATCGTACGCGGTCTGGGAGTGGCCGCCCAAATCCCATTTACCAAAGGCGGCGGTCGTATACCCCACCTCTTTGAGTATCTCGGCAAGAGTCACTTCGGTGTGCGCCAGTCGACAATGCACGACGGATCGGGCATCCGGCGTGGCCGTCCGCAAGGGGTAACAGCCGGTCATCAGGGCGTCCCGGGACGGTCCGCAAACGGTCTGCGCATAAAAGCCGGTAAAACGCATCCCCTCGCTCGCCATCGTATCGATTCGCGGCGTTAAAATGTCCGGCGAGCCGAAACAGCCGAGATCCTGATAGCCCTGATCGTCGGCCAGAATAATGACAAAGTTCGGTCGGCGGCTCAGGCGGAAAAATCCGCTGCCATCCCCATCGGCATCCACGTTTTCGCCACCTTCGATCCTAACGGTATCGCCGGAGGTTCCGTGCACATCAAAATCGATCGCGGAGAACCGCTGCAGATCATCCGACCGCTGAACCACATAATTCGTTCCGGCGTGTTCCAGGTTCAGGGCCACATTACTTGCGCTACCCACCGTAATGTCCACAATGTTCGGCACGACGATCACGTCATTGGTACTTCCTTCCACGGTCGTAAGCGTCAGGGCCGACAGGAACGGATAAACCGTGCCGGGTTTCGCGGCAATCTCCAGAACGCCGCCAAAAGACCGGACTCCTTCAATACGGGCGATCCGGGGATCCGCAGAGGCCGTGGCGGGGTTGAACAGATTCGTCAGCGTTCCCGCCTGAAGGAATGTATAATCGGTATTGGCATTGTTCGTGAAGCCGCCGATCACCCCCTCGATGTCGTAAAGCAGCGAGTCGTCCAGCCCATAGAACATCACGGTCCATGTGTCGCCGTCTCCGGCCCAGTCGGTGACATTGGACACATCGTAATCGGTGGAAAGACCCGACAGTGAATCATTGGGTCCGTCACTCTTGTAGAAGGACGGGCCGGTCACCTTAACGGAGATCCCGGTCACCGAGCTTCCGTCGGAGAGCCGCACCAGCGAGCTGTAGGTGCCGTTGGCGGAAATATCATTAAAATGGTTGGCGGGCGGGGTATCCCCGAAATCCAGGGCAATGGTCCAAAAATCGGTAAGCTTCTCAACAGCAGTCAGTGTCATCTGCGAAATGGAAGCGAGATCAGTATCCGTGTAATCAGATACGGTGAATGTCAGCACTCCGCCGCTTGAGGAGAGACCGGTATATTCAGCGTATGCATCAACACCGGAATCACCCGTATAATCATAATCAATTCCCCCCACAGTATACGTCTGTTCGAATGGAGCCGTGTTACCACTACGAGCCATTCCGCCTGTCAGCGTGTAACTCAGGCTATCATCCAGTCCGGTATAAACAACCGTGATCAAATCAGAACCACTTAGGTTATTGGCAGCCAGGTGATCGGCATAAATAGACTCATCGGTTGAACCCAAACCGGTGCCGGGAGCCGCGTTGTTTACATAGTCACCATTCGTCCCCGTGAGAGTAACGCTAACGCCTACACCGGTGAAGGCTCCATCAGACAATCGTGGCAAGTCACCGATTGAAAGAGTCGATGTCGATATTTGGTTCCAATTCGCCACGGCCGGTGCTGTTGCACCAAAGTCAATTGCGATCACATCGCCGCCAACAATGGCAGCACGCGCACCGACGACCAAAGCCAAAAACATTCCGGCCATTCCTGCTGTTTTTTTCATACTGAGTTTCTTCCTATTACTATCTGCGGGAATGCTCTCCGATCACATCGTGATAACCGATATCCTCTTTGGCAAAGTCGAGATCTTTCAGCAGCTCGGTAACCACTTCCGGATATTGCGCAGCCACATTCGTGGTTTCTCCAATATCGTCGTCGAGGTTGTAGAGCGAGAGTACCTCGACGTAGGGGCGGTCTTCAGGCGGCACGTGGGTTTGCCATTGCACCCCTTCCTTGGTGCGATCCAAATCGGAATGCACAAGATGGAGCTTCCACGTTCCACGGCGTACTGCCCGCAAGGCCTCATGCTGGTAAAAGAAAAACGGACGATCCAGCTCCGTCTGTGTGCCGTGAATAATTCCGGAAATATCCAGCCCGTCGATCACGCGGTCGTCCGGCAATTCGGCACCTGCAAGTTTTCCAATGGTTGGAAACAGATCCATGTTGGCGCAAACGAGATCCGAAACGGTTCCGGCGGGAACCTTTCCGGGCGCACGGATGATGAACGGGACGCGGAGGCCGCCATCGTAGGTGCTGGTTTTGGCACTGCGAAGCGGCTCGCAATGCCCGGCGTGATCTTTCTTGATCCACCAGGGGCCGTTATCACTGGTAAAGATAATATAGGTGCTGTCATCCAGACCGAGTTCCTTCACTTTGTCCAACAGGCGCCCCGTATGGTAGTCGAGTTCTTCGATACAATCGCCATAGAGCCCGGCAGCGGACTTTCCTTTAAATTTCTCCGTCGTGTACAGGGGCGTGTGGGGCATAGGATGCGCAAGGTAGAAAAAGAACGGCTCGTCTTTATTCGTTTCCAGAAACTCAATCGCCTTGTCGGTAAAGAGCTGGGTCGGCGATGGATGATATGGATTTTTCAAGACCACCTTTTGCTTTTCAAAAATAGGTTTGCAGAAAGCCGTCTCCCCCCAGAAGGTGCAGTCGAAGCCTTGGTTATGCGGGCCGAGCTCAACGCGGAAAGTCAACTTTCCTCTCCCGGAAGCATCCCATTTACCAGCCATGCCGGTTTTGTATCCCTGCTCCTTGAGGATTTCCGCAAGGGTGATTTCATTCAAGGACATCGCCGGGTGCACCATACGGCCGTCATCATGTTCGGCTCGTTCAATGCGCATGGGATAACACCCTGTCAGCAGAGCCGAACGGGATGGCCCGCAGACGGTCTGGGCGTAGAAGCTGGTAAAGCGCATGCCCTCTTTCGCCATCCGATCTATGTTAGCCCAAGTTTCTCACTCGACGGCGCAAGTCGTTGCTTTGCAATGAGCGGACTTTCTGAGGCACTACAAAGTCGTTAAGGTGTCACCTCCGTTTTGCGCGGGGGGTAGGCGCGGTTGAAGTCGATTCCAAGAAGGGTGTAGATGCGTTGCTGTTCTTCGTCGGGTTCGCTGGGCTTGCGGATGAAGATTTCGCGCCCATCTTCAAGGGGGAGCCGGGTGGTGGCGACGATATGGGTGCCGAGCAGGCGGCGCAGGGTGCGCCATTCGCGTAGGTCGCCGGCGGTTTCGAGGCGGTAGCCGATCCAGCGCAGCAGGTGGTAGGCGAGTACGCTGATGAAGATGTGCCCGTCGACCCGGTGTCCGAGTTGGTGGAAGTTGGGGCGCAGCCCGAGGGTGCCCTTGAGCATCCGGAAGCCTTTTTCGGCTTCGAGCAGGGTCATGTAGAGTTCCCACAGCGTTGCGGCGACCATGGTTTTGTCGGTTTTGAGGACGTAGTCGCCGCAGAGCGAGAGGGCTTCGTCGAGTTTGCTGTCGTTGCGAACCAGATGCAGGGTGTGGTCTTTATGCTCGGCTTTGTAGAAGCGGGCGACGCGCGGATGTTTTTTGAACAGGGCGCCGATCTTACGCTCGATGATTTCGACCTTTTTAAGCCGCCCGGCTTCGATGCGTTCGCGCAGGGATTCGCCGTCGGCGAGGAAGCGCTCCTCGGCCTTGGAGATCATGGCGCGTTCCTTTTCGCGCCGCTGGGCGCTGCGGCAGAGTACAAGCCGTCGGTTTTCATTTTCGGGATCGTCGATCCGCTTGACCTCGACCTGTTTTTCCGGTTTGCGGCCGGGGAGCGGGACGAAGGTTTCGTTTTCGAAGTGTTCGGCGTAGCGGCTGCGGCTTCCTCGGGTGATGTTGATGATGTAGGAGCACCCGAGCTCTTCGAGCAGGCGGATGTTTTCTTCGGAGGCGAATCCCGCGTCGAGGGTAACAACGGGCCGGAGCTCCTCGTCACCGAGATCCAGCCGTTCGAGCATAGCCGCGAGCGTTTTCGTGTCGGCCATATTGCCATCGAATACCTCGTGCGCCAGGGCGAAGCCATGCTCGTCGAACGCCATGCCGACGGCAACCTGCCGGCAGTCGTTGCGTTTCTGTTTGTTCTTCCCATGCTTCGCCTTGGGGTTGCGCTGACAAAGTCCCTCGAAATGCGTGTTGGTAACATCGTACAGTACGATGCTGCGCCGCAGGCTGAAGAGTTCCCGTTCGCCTTCGCGCAAAGCCTGTTCGACTCCTTTGCGGTATCCAAGCAGCTCGTCACTCGTTCTATACAACCGATCCTTCGTGGTCCGGCCGACCTCCACGCCAAGCATCTCGGGCAACGCGGTACGGTTCACCCAATCGGCCAATGCCCACTCGCTGAGCGGCTCCACCAGCCGGTTAATCACCATCATTTGAGAGAGCGCGATTCGCTCATCCGACATTCCGTGCCGCTTGAGAATGGACGACAGCCCCAGCGCGTCCCATGCGCCGAGGCCCACCAAATGCGGTCCGAACCCGGCAACATCATCCGTGCGGATCCGATCGACAACCACCCCGTCCAGATGGGTTGTGCCCGGCTTCAACGGAACTGCCCGGGTCTGTTCCGCAATTCTCACAATGCGCACAACCCATGCAGCAGCCTCTGCTGAAAGCTCGACAGGCCACAGCGATTCCTCACGGCGCAGGCGCTGTTCGACCGCCCGCGCAATCGGTTTGAGTTCATTCTGCGGCACATCGGCATCGCCCAGCGAGGCCAACACCCTTTGGCGCGGCTTCCCCTCTGCATTACGGAACGACTCCACCAACTGGAGCACCCTCGAACCCCGGCTCACTTTTTCCCTGAAAAACATAAGGAAATCGTAGCAGGCAAATGATCTGCGTCAACCGGGCCGGAAAAAATACAGGCACTACCTCCCGAAGCCCGCCTTGGAAATGCGCGACTTACGACAGAAACCACATCAATTAAGGGCAAAAAAGTCGATTTTCGCCGTTTTCAAATGCTCATTTAAGAAAGTCGGGTTAGCTCCTCGCTATTCAAATCCCATCATGCTTCCGACGGATTATTAACCACAGAACAACAGAGAAGCTGAGTACTTACCGTCAACTACGCCTTGGTGCCCGCTAGAGATCCGGCAGATAAATACCCGGATTTTTTCCACGAGAGAACGCAAAGACACCAAAGATTAATCCCACAGGCTTTTCGTGATCTATGTGTTCCTTCCTGACTAAAACTTGCGCCGAGCCGCCGGCACATTGCCCACGCCACGCAGAGCTTAACCGCAAACAAAAAAAGAGCCCACCGAAGCGGACTCTTTCACAACTCTTGTCAATCGAAAGATTAACGACGAGCTTTGCGGCGAGCCAGGAACATACCCAAGCCAGCAACACCCATCAGACCGAGCGTAGCAGGTTCCGGGATGACTTCGATATTCGCATCAAGAGCACCCACGCTCATCGTCTGCGGATTCGACGGAGCCGGATCGCTCGCAGCAGCCA
>NZ_JBFJYW010000218.1:0-6747 GCF_041622395.1 Pontiella sp.
ACGGATCGAACTGTCCGGCAACCGGACCGATGTCCAGCAGGAAGCGGCGCAACGCGCGTTGAAAACGTTCTCCAACCTGCTTCGCATTGCGGCCGGACCGTAGACCGGCCCGGTCGGCTTGTGGCCGCGAATTAATCGACGACAACGACCTCGGAGATGACCACGGGCTCGAGCGGCACATCGCTGAACATGCCGCTTCTTCCGGTGGCAACGCCCTTGATCTGCTCAACAACGTCCATCCCATCGACCACCTGTCCAAAAACGCAGTAGCCCCAACCATCCTGTCCCGGATGGTCAAGAAATCCGTTGTCGTTGACGTTGATGAAGAATTGCGCCCCGGCGCTGTGCGGATCCGAGGTGCGGGCCATGGCGATGCTGCCGACCTTGTTGGAAAGGCCGTTGGCCGCTTCGTTTTCCACCGTATGCGGGGCGGGTTTCTGGTTCATCGATTCGTCGAACCCGCCGCCCTGGATCATGAAATTGCCGATGACCCGGTGGAAGATCGTTCCGCGGTAATGGCCCGACTCCACATACTTCATGAAATTGGCGACGGTCTTCGGTGCCTTTTCGGCATCGAGCTCCAGTTTGATGTCCCCTTTGGACGTTTTAATCAAAATCATTTTTATTCCTCGGTTTGTTCGCAGGCCTAGTCGGCGTTAACCGCTTCGATGGCGGCGTCTTGGTTCATTTCAACCTCGTCGATCACATCCAGTACCGTTTTCTGGTTCGACTGACAGCCGGCAAACAGCCCAGCCATAAGAATTAACAGCAGATAACCTCTACCCATGGGATGCTCCTTTCCAATTCGGTCCATAGCGCAAAAAACTTATTGGTATGGCCCCGGGTTGTCGATACTGTTTGCCTTTTGATTTTATGGAGAAACCATGGCCCGCTGGAAACACATCCGCAGGAAACTGCGCCGCCCGTTTGAGACGGGGGGATTCTTACTGATCAAGTCGCTGATCCCGCTGCTGCCGCGCGGCGCGGTGGTTGGCCTCGCCCGTTTCGCCGGCAGGATCGCCCTGTTTTTCCCCTTGCGCGAAAAACGGATCGGCCTGAAAAACCTCGACGCCGTTTTCGGCGCAACCAAGACCGATGCGGAAAAGCGCCGCATTCTCGCTTCGTCGCTCGCCACCTTCGCGCAGACGATGCTGGATGTCTTCTGGTTTTCCGGCAATCCCGAGGCGCGGATCAAAAAATATGTCGAATTCGAGGCGAGTCCGCTCAAGGATTCCTTTTTCGAGGACAAGGCGGTCATCTGCATCACGGCCCACATGGGGAGCTGGGAAATCATGGGACAGGCCGCCGCGCTGCTCGGCGCCGACATGGCCAGCATTGCCGCCACCGTGAAAAACCAGGTGGTCGACCGCATCCTGATCGAGCAGCGCGAACGTACGGGGCAAACCATCATCCCGCAGAAGGGCGCGCTCAAAACCCTGATTGCCCGCTTCCGCAAGAAAGGCAAAGCCGCCTTCGTGCTCGACCAAAACACCGAGGTTGAAGACGGCGGAATCGTGGTCGATTTCCTCGGACTGCCCATGCCCGTATCCCCGGCGCCGGCCGCATTGGCCTACCGCACCGGAACCGAGATCATGCTCGGGTTCTGCCTGCCCGAGCAAGGCGGCCGCTACCGCATCCGGGTCACGCAGTCCATTGTCCCGCCCCCCTTCGACAAGGAGCGCGGCATGGATGAGATTGTCCATGGGCTGACCCAGCAAATCCAGGACGGCATCTCGGCCGAGATCCGGGCGCACCCGGAATACTGGCTATGGTCCTACAAGCACTGGCGACGTTCGGAAGGGCAAACCTACCCGGCCAACTATCCCGTCTATTGAGTCCGGCAACCGCTTAGGCTTCGCCGTTTTTCAGGGCGGCAATGCGTTCCATGATCAGGGCGGCATGCTTGTCGTAGGCTTCGCGCCCCGAGCCGAGTGCCTGGAATTCCTCCTGCGTGATCGGGTTGCCGTAGGAAATCGTCAGCTTGCAGGGTTTAATGAATTTGGTGCCCTTCGGATGGGCCTTGTAGGTGCCGTCGATATAGGCCGGAACCACGACGCATCCGGATTTTTCGATGATGAACCCGATGCCGCCCTTGGCGCCCTGCAGCTCGCCGTCCTCGGTGCGCGTGCCTTCGGGGAACATGGAGACCACCTTGCCCTCCTTGAGCGCCCTGATGGTCAGCTTCAGCGCTTTCAGGTCTCCCGTGCCGCGGGAAACCGGAATGCAGCCGACGCGGTCCATCCACCACGAGCCGAATTTCGAGTTCCAGAGCGTATCGCGCGCCATGAAGTGGATCGGACGTCCGCGATAGCCGACGCCCACCACGGGCGGATCGAGAAAGCTGGCGTGGTTCGAGGCAATCAGCACCCCGCCCCGATCCGGAATCTTTTCCGCCCCGCGGATGCGCAGGCGATGCCAGATCAGCAGAAACAGTTTAAAGACCCGGGTGGAGGCCTGGTAGATCCGCATATCGGCCATTACTTCGTGTTTAACAGGATCGATCATTTCGTGTCCCCTTTTTTCACCGCATCGACCACCGTCTTGATCACGTCCGCCAGCGTCATCGCCGTGCTGTCGATCACCTGGGCGCCCGGCGCCACCACGAGCGGATCCATCTTGCGGGTGGCGTCGATCTGGTCGCGTTTCTTCAAACTATCGAGCACCTCGTGCGCCTTTTCGTCTTCGCCGGCGGCCACCAGTTCGCGGTAGCGGCGCATCGCGCGCTCCTCCGGATCGGCATCGAGATAAAATTTGTAGGGGGAATCCGGGAAAACCACCGTGCCGATATCGCGGCCTTCCATCACCAGCGAACCGAAGTTGGCCAGCGACTGCAGACTCTCGACCACGAAACGGCGGATCTCCGGAATCGCCGCCACGACGGCGACCGATTCCCGCACGTCCTTTCCGCGCAGCTCCTGCACCGGAATATCGCCATCGATCGAAAAGATCGCCGCACCATCCTGGACAAAAAAACTCCACTCGGCACTGAGCATGCACTCAGTCACGGCGGCGGCGTCTTGGGGATCCACCCCTTTTCGGATGGCTTGCCAGGTCACGCCCCGGTAAAGCGCGCCGGAATCCGAATAGATGAAGCCCAGCTCGGCGGCCACGCCTTTGGAAACCGAAGATTTTCCCGAAGCCGACGGCCCGTCGATTGCAATTGTCTTTATACCTTCCACTAGCTACCTACCTTTCCACCCAGTTTTTCCATGTGCTGCCAGAACTCCGGATAGGAGGTGTTCACGCAGCCCACGTTGTCGATTGTGATCGCCCCGTCGGCGAACGTGTTCAGTACCGCCATCGACATCGCGATGCGATGGTCGCCATGGCTATCGATCACGGCGTCGGGCGTCTTCAAATCAGCCGGCCCGGTCACGACCATGCCATCCGCTTTCTCTTCGACCGCGACGCCGAACAGCCGGAGGTTCTTGACCATCTCCGCAATGCGGTCGGATTCCTTCACGCGCAGCTCGGCGGCGTCGCGGATATCCGTTTTGCCCTCGGCCAACGCACCCGCCACGGAAATGATCGGCAACTCGTCGATCAGGTTCGGGATTTCATCGCCCTCGATCACGGTGCCTTTCAGCTGCGCGCCGCGCACCTTGATGGTGCCGTAGGGATCGCCCTTCGCTTCCGTTACGACGACTTCGATGTCGGCGCCCATGCGTTTCATTACATCCAGCAGCGCCGTGCGGCGCGGGTTGAGGCCCACGTTTTCAATCAGCAGTTCGGCGCCCGGACGGGCGGCCACGGCGACGATCCAGAATGCGGCGGAGGAAAAGTCGCCCGGCACCACGAAGTCGCGTGCCGGGTAGCGCGGCCCCTGCTTGCCGAAGCCTTCAATCGAGATTTCGAGGCCATTGATCGTGATCGGGATATCGAGCGCCTGGAACAGTTTTTCGGTGTGGTCGCGCGTCGGGCGCGGCTCGACCACCGTGGTTTTGCCCTCGGCAAAGAGCCCGGCCAGCAAGACGCACGACTTGACCTGCGCCGACGCCATCGGCAGCAAATAGCCAATGCCCTTGAGATTGCCGCCCGCGATCATCATCGGGAGCGTCCCGCGCGGCCCGGTCAGGCCAATGCTCGCGCCCATCAATTCCAGCGGATGGCGGATGCGCCCCATCGGACGCGACGAAAGCGAGGCGTCGCCGACCATCGCGACTTCGATGCCGGCCCCCGCCACGATCCCGGCGAGCAAGCGCGTGCCCGTGCCGGAGTTGCCCATATCGAGCGGTTCGGCGGGTTGCCGCAATTGGCCGGCAACGCCGGTGATGTAGAGGGCGTCGTCCCTGAAGTCGGCCTGGGCCCCCATCTGTTCCATGGCCGAAAGCGTGCTGCGCGCATCCTCGCCGTTGAGGTAGCCCGTCACCTTGGAGGTGCCTTCGGCCAGCGAAGCCAACATCGCCACGCGCTGGGAAATACTCTTGTCGCCGGGAACCTGCACGGTTCCACCAAGCGCCGCCGGATATATTTTTTTACTGCTCATATCTTTTTTAAACCACGGAGCGCACCGTTGCCCGGAGCCTTTTCGTCTCGGCGCATCGGCATCCTCCGGGGCAGAAACTACCTCTTGAGAAATCGGTTGAGTTTAAGGATTTTGTTGCGGTCGTCGCGGGCGTCTTCGAGCCACCTGCGGATATCGTCGCCGTTGCCGCTGCGTAAAATTTGGATGAGCCCCTGCAGCTCTTGGTGAAAGCGATCCAGCTCGGCTTCGAGCGCCGCGCGGTTGGTATCGATGATGTCCACCCACATGTCGGCCGAGCCGGAAGCCACGCGCGTCGTGTCCTTGAATCCCGTCCCGCAAAAATCGGCTTTTTTCGACGGATGGCCATCGGCGACCGACCGCGCCAGCGCGGCGGCAACCATATGCGGCAGATGGCTGGTGGAGGCCAGCATCAAGTCGTGTTCGGCGGGCGACATCTCGACCACCTCCGACCCCGCGCTTCTCCACAGGTCGGAAACCAGCGCATCGGCTTCGGCCGGGGTGTCGTCCGAGGGGCAGACCACCGTCAGGCGCCCGTCGTAAAGATCGGGATTGCCCGCTTCGATTCCGGTCTTTTCCGACCCGGCGATCGGGTGCGAGCCCACGAAGCAGGCGGCGGAATTCCTGAACAGCGGTTCCATGGTTTTGAGCAACTCCGATTTGGTGCTGCCGACGTCCGTTACCACCGCCCCGGGCTTGAGTGCGCCCACGATTTTCTCGGCCAGTTTGGCGATCGTCCAGATCGGAACGCAGACCACGACGAGGTCGGCATCGCGGACCGCCTCGGCCGGATCCGCGAAAACTTCGTCGGCCACGCCGGACGCCAACGCCTGCCGGCGGGTTTCCTCGCGGCGGGCATATCCGAGGATTTTTCCGACGAACCCGCGCTTCTTGAGCCCCAGCGCCAACGAGGACCCCATCAGGCCAAACCCCAAAATTGCTATGTTTTTTGAACTATCCATGCTGCTTTCGGTAGGTGTAAAGGCCGCCTATTCTCCTTGGATTAAAAATTAATTCAACCCTAAAGCCCCGTGGCGATGAGACGACCATCCGCCGATATAATACCATTTGCGTACTATTTTGGATTGACTTACGCCTCGCCGGATCCAGTATAGGCGCAGTTAAAGTAAATTATTGGAGGTTTAACATGTCCTATCAACTACCGGAACTCCCGTACGCCTATGATGCGCTTGCGCCCTACATCGATGCGCGCACCATGGAGATCCACCACACCAAACATCACCAGGCCTATGTCAACAACGTCAATGCCGCGCTGGAAGGCACCGTACTCGAAGGGCTGCCGATCTTCGAACTTTGCAAGCGGCTCGACGAAGTGCCCGAAGAGAAGCGAACGGCGGTGCGCAACAATGGCGGCGGCCATGCCAACCACTCGTTCTTCTGGGAAATCATGAGCCCGAATGGCGGCGAACCCTCCGGCGAATTGCTGGCGGCCCTGAACCGTTCCTTCGGAAGCGTGGACGGGTTCAAGGACGCCTTCAGCAAGGCGGCCGCCACCCGGTTTGGCTCGGGCTGGGCCTGGCTGTGCAAGCACGAGGGCGGCGAGCTGAAGGTCTGCTCCACCCCGAACCAGGACAACCCGCTGATGAAGGGTATCGGCTGCGGCGGATTGCCGGTCCTGGGACTGGACGTCTGGGAACACGCCTATTACCTGAACTACCAGAACCGTCGCCCGGACTACATCTCGGCCTTCTTCAACGTGATCAATTGGGAAAAGGTCGCCGCGCTCTATGCGGAATCCGCCGAGTGCTGATCCCGTCGCGCGCGTGAAAGAATGAACCGGAGCGCCGCCCCATTCCGCCCGGAATGGGGCGGCGTTTAAAGAAGGGTGCCCCGATTTCCAGCATCCGGACCGGCTGGGCGCGCACCTAAGCCCCCAAGACAGCAATATAATAGGACCGGCACCGCGCAGATTTCGAATCCCAACGACTACACAGGTTACTCCCGCACTCCCTTTCGCGTTGTTCGTCCATTTGAACGACTGGTGGGCAAAGCCAATTTCAAGATCGTCTTTCAAAACATGAGGCCAAAGCAGGGCCACCTGTTCGCCTTGGCAAAGCGAATTGGTGGAGACAAAGGCAAATTGTGCATTGGTTCCTCGAATGTAATGAGCGGCCTTAAAAAACCAGCAGGCAATATAGTCTAGTGTCCTGTTTCGCAGATGAATCATATAAGTCAACTTAGTTAGTGTCTGCTGTCATCCTTTCACACAGCCGTCCGACTTTCTCTAAAATATCTTCAGCACT
>NZ_JBFJYW010000219.1:0-6691 GCF_041622395.1 Pontiella sp.
ACCTGGAATGTGGATGTCTCCGATAATTTATCAATCCTCAGAGAAGACGCGGTGACCTTCATGACCAACGTCGTCGCTGAAATGTCGATCACCAACCGCGCGCCCATCTTCACGATGGATCCCATTGTAATGAGCAATGCAACCGCTTATGTGGCCTATGCCGGCACCCTCGGCGGCAGCGCCACCGATGCGGATAATGATCCGTTGACCTTTGCGAAGGTAGACGGGCCGGCCTGGTTGAGTGTTGCGACCAACGGGACGCTCTCCGGAACGCCGACCTTTTTCGATGAAGGACTCAACCGCTTCACGGTGCAGGTTTCCGATGACGACGGCGGCACGAACAGCGCAACGCTCGAGATTGCCGTGGACCATGGGGTCGTCCCGACCACCATGGTGCAGTTTGATAATCTGCGCGGCAATCTGTCGGATGGGACGATTAACGGTCTGCCCATCTCCAATCCCCATGTCGGCATCACGAAGACGACCAATGGGAACGACGTGGTCTATTCGCTGAGAATCGTCAATCAGGATCTGGATGGCGGCGGCACCTTTACGGACTCGCTGAGTTGGGATGTCCGGGTCAAGGGCTATGCGGGCGGATCCTTTGTGCTGAATGGCAACGATTCTTCGGTTACGCTGGGCTCGAACGTACTGGTGGGCACGTTCGACAATGAATTCGGCGTCTCGGGCTCGGACTCCCGGTTTACGGGGCCGGGAGAATCACTTCGGTTCAGCGTGGAAAACCTGGTGCTGACGGCGGACGCCGGTTTTGCCGCACGGTTCGATGGCTTCAGCGGGCTCTGGGGGACGACGGGTTCCTATATTTATGGCGAGGGTCCCGGCGGTTTGGAATCGCAACAAACGACCAACAACGGCGCACTGACTTTTGCAACGAATGCCGTTTTGACGGTCACTCCGGCGGTCAACAGCGAGCGGATTCGGGATCTCGATGGATCGTTTACGGTTTCGGCGATAGAGCCGGCGGTTGCCGCTGTGTCCTTTTCGGTCATTCAGGATGGCGGGCAGGACTATCCGGGCATGACCTATACGCGGGTGATCGCCCCGGCGGCCTATCGCATCGAAACCACGACCAATCTCACCACCTCGTCATGGGTCCCGCGCAGCGTGGGGGCGGCTGATGCGGACGTAACGATGGTGGCCGGGCCGGTTGATAACACCGATGGAACGGAAACCCTTTCCTTCCGGCTCAACCAAGGGTTGGATGCAAACCCACAGTTGTTCATCAGGATCAATGGAGCCGAGTAACCCGCCCGCAGCTGCCACATCGACTGGCGGCATGAACCGCGGCAACACGCTCGAAAAACCGCGCAGGAACGCGACGTTAAAAAATAGCGGGTTGACATCGATCAACCCCTCTGGGAACCGATAGATTATGCGCATGAATACAACGCGATTGTACATCCTTGCAACGGTGTTTTGCGGCAGCTCGCTATACGCTGCGCCAAACTATCCGGCCTTTTCATGGGACACGGTGCCGGTTTATCTGCACTTCGGCTGCAACACCCGAATGACCGAGGAACAGATAGAGCGGACCGCCCGCCTCTCGAATTTTATCTGCCTGGAAAAGGCGCACGGCACGAAAAGCGACCGGGATCATCCCGAGCGGGTGGCGGGCGAGGATGCGCTGCGCATCAAGAAGGCGAATCCGAACGCCAAGGTGCTGATGTATTGGAACACGCTGATCGCCTGGCCGTTTACCTCCTACAACCGGAACTTCGCCGAGTCGCACGATGCCGATTGGACGCTGCGCGACATGAAGACCGGCGAACTGCTCTACAAGATCGACCGCGGTAGTTTCAAGGTCAGCCAATACAACCTGCTCAATCCCGAGGTTCGGGACTGGTGGGTGGAAACCGCGGGCGGCGCGGTCGGGGAATTCGGGTTCGACGGACTGTTCATGGACGCCGTTTCCCAGTCGAAACGTCCGCTCTGGCTGAAGCAGGGGTGGGGCCTGGATAAAGAAGACGAGCTCGATGCCGCCACCATCGATCTGATGAAACGAACCAAAGATCTCATGGGGCCGGATAAAATGCTGATCTACAATGGCTTCCGTGCCCACGCCGCGAAGGCGGACGGCGGCGCGGCGGCCGGTACCGAGTTCTTGCCCTATACCGACGGCGCTCAGATCGAACACTTCGACGGGCTCTCCTCCACGTCCAAGGAGGATATCGTGCTCTACTGGAAGATGGCCGAGGAAGCGGCCAAGGCCGGAAAAATCGTGCTCTACAAGGCGTGGCCGGACCATGACATCAATTGGTTGAACGAGGAATTCATGGCAAAGAGCGCCGCCGAAAAGGAAGCGATTGCCCGAGAGAAACTCACCTATCCGCTGGCCTGCTATCTGATCGGCGCGCAGGAAAACAGCTACTTCTGTTATGGCTGGGGCTACGGCATCGATGACGGACAGTTGGTCGATTATCCGGAATACGGTAAAAAACTCGGCGCCCCGAAAGGCCCCGCCATTTCCCGGGGCTGGAAGTTCAAGCGGGAATTCAAACACGCCATCGTGGCGGTCGATCTGGAAACGCGGGAAGGGAGAATCCAATGGTTGGAAAAATAGGGTTGTTTGGCGCGCTGTTGCTCGCCTCGGCGGCATTGGGCACGGCCAAGCCGAACATCATTTTCATTTTTGCGGACGATTGGGGCTATGGCGATCTGGGGATTCACGGCAGCACGTTCTGTAAAACGCCGCGCCTGGATCAAATGGCCAAAGAGGGGATCGATTTCCAAAGCTTCACGGTCAACCATCCGGTTTGTTCCCCCAGCCGCACTGCGGTAATGACGGGGCATTTCCCCGCTCGCCATTCCGTGCATCAGCATTTCGCCACCACCGAGCACCATCAACGCGCGGGGATGCCGGACTGGCTGGATCCCGCCGCCCCGATGTTGCCGCGGATGCTGAAGCAGGCCGGCTATGCCACCGCCCACTTTGGCAAGTGGCACCTCTGCAACGACCCTATCCCCGACGGTCCCATGCCGACCGCTTACGGGTACGATGAGTTCGGCGCTTTCAACCTGCCGAGCGAGGCGAAGGAACAGATGCCGACGCGCGAGGCCTGCCCGCGGGCGGTCGACTTTATCCGCCGCCACAAGGATCGGCCCTTCTTTATCAATCTCTGGATTCACGAAACCCACACGCCGCACTATCCGCAGGAGCAATTCCTCCAGCAGTTCCAAGCCTTGGAGGAGCAAAAGCAGGTCTACGCCGCGGTGATTGCCGAAGGCGATGCCGGGGTCGGGCTCGTGCTCGATACCCTCGGCGAACTCGGGCTCGATGAAAATACGCTCGTCATCTTTTCGTCCGACAACGGACCGGAATGGACCGGCACGAAGAAGCTGACGGACGACACGTCGACCGGGCCCGGTCTGGGCACCTATTATTCCGTCGGAGAAACGGGCGACCTGAAAGGCCGGAAACGATCGCTCTATGCGGGCGGGATCCGCGTTCCTTTCATTGCCCGCTGGCCGGGCATCGTGCCGGCGGGAAAGACCGACCGGGCCTCCGTGCTGACGGCGGTCGATCTGCTGCCGACGTTTATGGAACTGGCCGGGCTGGAGCTGCCGAGCGACTATCGGCCGGACGGCATCAGTATGCTTCCTGCCTTGAAAGGCGAATCGTTTACGCGCAGCAAGCCGGTCTTCTGGGAATGGGCTCCGGCGCGCAACGACCCGATTCTGTGGCCGCATCTCGGCATTCGCGATGGCAAATGGAAGCTGCTGTTCAACGAAAAGCTGGGCAAAGCCGAGCTGTATGACATGGAGCTCGACTGGGCGGAGCAACAGGATCTTTCGGCCGCGCATCCGGAAACCGTTGAACGGCTGAAAACGCAATTGGCCGCCTGGAAGAAGACGCTGCCCACCGAACCGCCGGCTTCATGTTTTTCAAGGGTACGCGAATAAGGGTCATGTTTCAGACGATCCCTTAAACACGGGATGGGCTGAGACTGAAAACATGGTTTAATACATGTTCGATCCTCGCTCATCAATTAATGGAGTATGACATGAAAAAGAGATTCGTTGCAGGTCTGGTTGTTCTCGTGGCCGGTATTGTTTCGGCAAATCCCGCCAAAGAAAAAACGTTCGGCCAGCTCGATGCCGATAAAGACGGATGGCTGAGCAAGGAAGAGTTTATCAAGTAGTTTGTATGTTGCCTGTCTCTCTATGGTGGCCAGGGAATCATGGGCGGCAACCCTTAAACGCAACTTCACGGGATAGAATATGAAAAATAAGCTGACGATTGGAATTTTGAGTGCGTTGATCCTTCAAGGGATGGCCGCCGAGCAGGGCATGAACGAAATGTGGGGCGAAAGCACCGTAAAGCTTCGCGCCGAAAACGCCGCGCGCGGCCAGCTGTTCGACGAGGGAAACTATGCCATGTTCATCCACTGGGGACTCTATTCCCAACTCGGCAATAAGGTGGATGGAAAAACGTATTACGGCATCGGCGAGTGGATCATGAATCCGCGCATGGCCGGAATCCCGGTCGAGGAATACAAGAACCTCGCCAAAACCTTCAACCCGAAAAAGTTCGACGCCAAAGCAATTGCTAAATTGGCGAAGGATGCGGGCATGAAGTATATCATCATCACCAGCAAGCACCATGAAGGCTTTGCGATGTACCACTCCAAGGCCTGCGATTTCAACGTCGTGGATGCGACCCCGTGGGCGAAAGATCCCATGCACGAACTGGCCGAGGCCTGCCGTGCCGAGGGCTTGGGCTTCGGCTTCTACTATTCCCATAACCAGGACTGGACCTTCCCCGGCGGCAACCGCGGCCCGACCACGGACGAAAAGGGGAATCCGGCCACGTTTGATGATTACTTCGTGAAAAAATGCCTGCCGCAGGTGGAAGAAATCACCAGCAACTACGGTCCCATCGAAATCGTCTGGTTCGATACGCCCGGCAATATGCCGAAAAAATATGTTCAACAGCTGGTGGATGTTGTCCGTAAGAACCAGCCCAACGCCTTGGTGTCCGGCCGTGCCGGCCATGGGTTGGGCGACTATCAGTCGCTGGGCGACATGGAAGTCCCGCACAAGAACGTGGACGGCATGTGGGAATCCGTCGATACCACCAACGATTCCTGGGCCTATGCCTGGTACGACGAATATTGGAAAACGCCGAAGGAGATCCTGCGCCGTCTGATCGCCTGCGTCGGCCGCGGCGGCACCTACATGCTGAACATCGGCCCGCGCGGCGACGGCTCCGTGCCGGAACGGGCCGCCCGCTCCCTGGAGGAATCCGGCGCGTGGATTCGTCGATATCCGCAGGTGGTCTATGCCGCCGATGCTTCGCCCTGGGAGCATGCGTTGCCGTGGGGCGATGTAACCGTTAAAGGAAACCGGCTCTACCTCTCCGTTTTCGAATGGCCAGCCGGCGGCAAGCTCTACCTGCCCGGCCTGAAAACCAAAATCGCATCCGCAAAGCTCTTGCTCGGCGAAAAATCCAGCGCGGTCCCGTATGAATCCGCCCATGGCTGGACGATTCTTGGGCTGCCGCCGGTCGCTCCCGAAAAACTGGTTTCCGTCATCGAAATCGAGTTGGCCGGCGAGCCGGAAGTCGATCCGACCTTCGGAGTCGATCCGGATATCGGAACCGAAATTTTGGCGGACTTCGCAAGCGTTGCGGGGGCCGAGCTGTCGCAAAAACGCTGGATGGAAAAATTCGGCGAATGGAAAAGCGTCCATCATGTGCATGACTGGACGGCGGATGCAAAAGCGACATTCGAAGTCAGCGTGCTCGAACCGGGCGACTACGTCGTCTCCCTCACCTATGCCGGCGAAGGGCGCCTGGTTTGGGGCGTCGATGTCGTCGGCGGCGAACATATCCAGAACCAGCAGAATTCCTCGCACAACTATCAGGAATTTCCGATCGGCTGGATCAACTTCCCCGAGCCGGGTACCTACGCGGTCGCGGTCTCCTTCCTCGAAGGCGATCCCGCCCTGGCCAGCCTCAAGTCGATCCATTTCGCGCCGGCGCGATAGCCCAGAGCCGCCGCCCTCAAGCCTCCGGCGGCGGGCATCCACCCATCGCCGTGACGGAATTGCGGCGGATTGTAGGGCCGAAACGGTTGACGAAGGAGACCATTTAGCCGTTCGAGGAATCGGGGGCGTAGCGGCCCGCCGGCTGTTCCGTAGCGCCGGATTCCGATCCGGCGTCTTCCGCCAACCCGGTCGGAAACCGGGGCCACGGTGTAGGCAGAAAAATGAACGGCAGAAAGATGCTTGGCGGGCTAAAAAGAATCCGTGTTCGTTGGAGAAAATTGGCGGGTTTGAAAGGTTCCTGTCTTCCGCAACGGTCTTGATCAGCGGCGGGCAGGTAAAAGATTTATGGGTAAAAAATGATAGCGCGGATATTGGATTTTTTACCCTGCATCTTTCACCTGAAAGCATGCGAAGTCGTACCGACAAAATGATTAAGGACAAAATGATGCGGTGCGGGAGAAGGATGGGCAGAAAAATCGACGCCCTCAATGCGCCGTGACGGAATTGCGGCGGATTGTAGGGCCGAAACGGTTGACGAAGGAGACCTTTCAGCCGTTCGAGGAATCGGGGTCGAAGCGTCCCGCCGGCCCCGCCGCCAAGCCGTTTGGTGCCGGGTGCTGTGTAAGCCGGGATCGCCGATTCCGGGGCGCAGGCGCAGTCCCTGCGACTGTGGGGCAGGCATCCC
>NZ_JBFJYW010000220.1:0-6665 GCF_041622395.1 Pontiella sp.
AGCCCCCGGTTTTTCAGTACAGCATTAATCATTCGTTCAATCATCGTGCCTTCCTTAATGTCCATGTCCTGCGTGGGGATCCATTCCGCTGGTGACCATCTGCGCCTTGAGAGAAAAGGCGCCGGCGGCGACATACTTCTGTCCGGGCTGAAGGCCGCGCTTGATCTCGACGCTCCGGCCATCGGACAGGCCGAGCTGGACCGGCGCGGTGACGAAGCCGTCCGCGCTCGGCACGAACACGACGGCCTCGCCTTCGATGGTCTGCACGGCTTCGGACGGAACGGCGACTTCCGCCTGGACCGATTCGGTATCGATGCGCGCGCGGACGTATGCGCCGGGGGTGAAATCGGCCCGTGCGCCCGTCAACACGCAACGCGCGGTGAAGGTGCGCGTTTCGTGGGCGATGATCGGGCTGATGTATTGGATGGTTCCGTGCGCCCGGCAGCCGTCGTGGGCGATGAACTCGGCCTCCATGCCGTTGCGCATGAGATGGCGGTATTTCGGGAAGACGTTGATATCCGCCCAGACCGACGAAAGATCGGCGACTTCGTAGAGCACCTTGCCGGCGGCGGCCATTTCGCCAACGGCGAGATCCTTCGAGATGATCACGCCGTTCTGCGGCGCTTCGAGGGTGTAGACCGCCATGGTTTCGCTGTTTTCGAGCGTGGCCAGCGGATCGCCTTTTTCCACCGCGTCGCCGATCTCGACAAAGACCTTCCGGACCATGCCGGCATAGCGCGGGGAAACCGCCGCCGTCGTATCGCGGTTCAGCTTGATCTCGGCCGGGAAGACCGACGACTTGGCAATGCGGCCGCCTTCGGCTTCGTGGATCCGGATGCCGACCTTTTGGATCATCGCTTCGGAAAGGGCCATGCCGCCGGACTCCGCGCCGTGGTCGTGCCCGGCATGGGCGTCTTCCGCTTCATGGTCGTGGGTGCATTCGGCATGGGGGTCCGCTTCCGGAACCGCATGGTCGTGTCCATCGTGCTCGCCATGATCCGGTTTGCCATCGCCATCATGATCGTGGGCCACGGGCTCGGCCTGCCCGGTTGCTTCTTGGAGCGCGTGGTCGTGGCCGGCGTGTTCATCGCGTTGGGGTTCCGTCTGCCCCAGACCTTGGAGCGCGGGCAACGTAAAGACGCCCTCTTTCTTGGCCTTGCATGCGTCACAGTCGCACTCGTCGTGGGTGCCGGTCTGCGCCGGGGCGGTCAGGGCCGCTGCCGCAAACAGGGCGATCAATATCGTTTTGGTTCTCATGTTAAATCCCTTCCTTCATGAATTTGGTGATTTCGGCCCGGGTGGCGTGCACCTGGCGCAGCGACTCGATATAGCGGACCTTGATTTCGGCCAGCTGCTGCTGGGCCGTAATGAGTTCGAACCAGGAAAAGCGCCCGATGTCGTATCCGTCCTTGCTGAGGTTGTAGGTCTGCTCGGCCTTGGGCATGAGCCGGTCGCGCAGCATTTCCGCTTCCATTCGGGAACCGTTGTACATGGCGATCAGCGTGGCGAGGCGTTGCTGGTGGTCGCGGCGCAGCTCGGCGCGGTCGGACTGCAGGGCCTCGGCGCGCGTCAGGGCGGCCGCCTGCTCGGCGCGGCCGCCGCGCACGAAGTTCAGCGGCATGGAGGCTTCGAAGACAAAGGTTCCGGCATTCCCGGCCGATTCGTATCGATAGCCCGCGCCCAGCATCACGTTGGCGGCATCCTTCGATTTGGCGCGCGCGGCCTCGGCATGCGCCATGGCGATTTCGGCATCGAGGCGGCGCAGGGCGGGATGCGATTCCGGCAACGCCTGCTGCTCGATCGGCGCAAATTCGTAGAAGTCGCCAATCAGCTCGCCCATCTCCTTTTCCGGCAGACCGATGAGCGAGGCCAGCCGAATCCGCGCCGCTTCGAGATCGCCGAAACAGCAGGTTTGCGAGAGCGCGATTTCCTCCAGCGCCAGTTCCGCCTGGACCACTGCGAGCTCGGAGCTGTTTCCGGCCCGGTGGCGCGCCTTGGCCACCTCGACGAATGCCCGGCCCAGCTGTTCCTGCTCGGCGCGAACCGTTCCAATCTCCTGCTGCGACACCACGTCGAGGAAGGCGGACCGAACCTCGGCCATCAAGGCGAGTTCCCGTTCGGCCTCTTGCCGCAGGACGACATCGACCGCCCGCTGGGCCACCAGCCGCTCGTTCTGGCGCAGTCCGCCGAACTGGAAATTCTGGGCGACGGCCAGCGTGTATTCCGTGTCGCTGAAGCCGTCGAGGTCGCCCCCGATGCCTTCGGCCTCGAAATGGAGGATTGGGTTTTGCCAGAGCCCGGCGGCCGAGACGGCCTTTTGCGCGGCCTGCGTGTGCATGCGGGCGGCGGTCAGCGCGGGCGAATGTTGGCGGGCAAGCTCAAGGGCCTGCTCCAGGTTTAGGGTTGCGGATTGCGCGAAACCCGATGCGGCCAACAGGCAACCGCACCATAAAACGGTGATTCTCTTCATAGTACTCCTGATTAATGCATTGCGTATACGTTTCAAAAACGCGCAAGCATCAAATCAGGAGCTGGACGGTCTGGAGCGACGCGAGGGCATCGCAGACCAGTGGAGGGACCTGCGGGGTGGCAGGTTTGGATTCGGTGAAAACCATCAGGGTGATGGCGGGGGGCGGAGAGGCCACCGTTGCGGCGGGAAGCGTTAGATCCTGCGGCATTTCAAGTTCTTCGACGCAGAGCGTTGCGTCGCAACTGTGGCAGCAACAGTGGTGGGTTGCGGTCAGTTCGGTCGGGGCATGGGCATCGGGCGCACGCAACTCATGCTCGTGCGCGTGGCAACACGGAAACGCCGCCACCAGCAACGCAACCATCACCAAAATATGCCTCAATCCGTTCATCGCGTATATGGACTCGATAGCGCCCGGCTTGTTCAAGAAAAACCGCCCTGCTTTGCGACAGGACGGTTTTCGGACCGCGCGGAAAGATTTAGTCTTCGATAACGGAGAAGTCGTCTTTGCCAACGCCGCATTCGGGGCATTCCCAATCATCGGGAATATCTTCGAAGGCGGTGCCAGGGGCGATGCCGCTGTCCGGGTCGCCGGTTTCCGGGTCGTAGATCCAGCCACATACGTCGCAGATGTATTTCTTCATGGTGCATACTCCTTGGTTAAAAAATCGGGTTGATCATTCCTGTCTTTAGTTCGGGCCGCAAGGGGAATTTCGCCCAAATTTGCGGCCGGCGGCCTACACGTTGGAGCTGGTGTATTTGCTTGCGGGCGCATGGCACAACGGGCAGAACTTCGGGGGCTCCTCGCCCTTGTGCACGTGTCCGCAGATGGAACAGACCCACTGTTTTTCACTCATCGCTTCGACTCCTTATTTATATTGCTCGGCGATTTTGCCCATGGCGCGGCCGGCCTCGCGGCACTGCTCAAGGATCTCCGGCGTGGGGGCGTATTGGGAGCGGATCGGCTCCTGCATCGCTTCGATCTTCATCACGTCCATGGCTTCGGCCACTTCGTTGGGGCCGCCGCGCTTGCTCCAGCCATAGGAGCCGAAGGCGAAGCCCTGCTTGTTGGCGGGGCGCAGCCCCTTCATGTAGCAGAGCACTCCGGCCATGCTGGGCATGATGCCGTTGTTGAGCGTCGGCGAACCGATGGCGACGGCGGCGCAGTCGAGCACCTCGGTCACGATGCGGGTCATGTGGGTGGAATCGACGTTGAACAGCTGGGCTTCGACTTCGCATTCCTGCGCGCCTTCGAGAATGGCCTGCGCCATCTGCTCGGTGGCCTTCCACATGGTGGCGTAGAGCACGACCACCTTGGCCGCCGGCTTGCAGACGACCCATTTTTGATAGGCCTCGAACACCTCCTTGATGTGGCTGCGCCAGATCACGCCGTGGCTCGGGGCGATCATTTCGATTTCGAGATCGGCGGCGCGCTCCAGCGTCTGGGAGATCGGGCGGCCGTAGAGCATGACGATGTTGGCGTAGTAGGCCTTGGCCTCCTGGAGGATGACGTCCAGCGGCTCTTCGTCGTCGAAGCGGAAGGCGGAGGCATAGTGCTGGCCGAAGGCGTCCATCGAGAAGAGCAGTTTTTCTTCGGGCACATAGGTGAACATCGATTCGGGCCAGTGGACCATCGGCGTATCGACAAAGGCGAGCGAGCGCTTGCCGAGGGAGAGGGTGTCGCCGTCGGCGACCACGTGCCATTTCCAGCCCGCGGTGTCGTAGTGCTTTTCGAGGGCCGTCTTGCACTTGGCGTTGCAGACCAGCTCGGCCTGCGGGCAGGCCGCCAGGATGCCGGGCAGTCCGCCGGAATGGTCGGGCTCGGCATGGTTGCACACGATGTAGTCGATGCTCTCGAGCGGGGTCAGCGCCTTGATTCGTTCCAGGTATTTCCCGACATAGGGCGCTTTGACGGCATCGATCACGGCAGTCTTTTCGTCCTGCACCAAATAGGCGTTGTAGGTGGAGCCGCTCTCGGTCTTGTAGCCATGGAAATCGCGGACGGTCCAATCAATGTAGCCGACCCAATCAATCCCTTCTTTCAACTTCGTGTTCATCTCGTTCCTTTCTAATCCTGTGGCGGAAAGCCCGAAGGTCGAACATCCGCATCAATGCTGCCGACCTTCGCCTTTCAGCCGCTTAATCCTGCGATGGCGGCTCCGACGCATCGACTTTTCCCCAAGTCGATTCCTGCGCGAGCTGCGCAATCGTTGTTTTTTCAAAATAATCTCGGACCTGCCTGGCCAATCCCGGCAGCAGGTTTCCCAGCACGCAATCGTTGCGAGGGCAGGTATCATTACCAAACAGGCACGGATTGCAAAGCATGGAACCTTCCATAACTTCATAAATTTCGAGCAATGTGATCGATTCGGGATCCTTCGCCAACGAGACGCCGCCCGCCGGGCCGCGGTTGGAATTGATCAGTCCGGCCTTCGTAAGCCGTTGATGGACCTTTGCCAAGTGATGCCGCGACGCCTTGAAAAGCTCGGCGATCTCGGCCGTGGTGGACTGCCCGTCCGGCTCGATGGCCAAATGCACCATCGAGTGCAGTGCCAGCGCGGTGGCATCCGAAATTTTTAGAATGTCGGCCATAGTTTCCCTTCAACAAACAGGTATTTGCGCACCTGTTTACGGAATTAAGCCCGCCGGATCAACCCTAACCTTGGAAAAGGTTGCGCGCTTGCGCCCTGCGCGGGCGGGGCCATTGCCGAGCGGTGCGGCCCCGTCGCCGTTCAGGAGTCTTCTGTTTGAATTGATTTGTGTTCGCGGGCAGGCATAATCGCGCCCTCAATTTCAAACCCTAGAGAAACCATGCCCAAAATAACCGATTTAAAACTAGAAAACCTCGAAGCGCTGTTCCCGGAAAATTTCACGCCGGACCAGATCGCCGAGGGCCAGACCCTTTTCCTGAAAGAGCTCGCCGAATCGATGCACGAATTCTACGGCGGCAAAATGCAGACCGTTCCGAAGGCCGGCTACTACGGCTTCAACTGGTTCAACGTCTGGTATTCGCCCGGCGTCTCCCGGGTTTCCACCGAAATCCGCGACAACCCGGAACGCTCGTTCGATCTCTCCAACCGCGGCAACCTGGTGGCGGTGGTCTCCGACTCCACCCGCGTGCTGGGCGACGGCGACTGCGGGCCGGCCGGCGGCCTCGGCGTGATGGAAGGCAAAGCCTATCTGATGAAATACCTCGGCGGCGTCGACGCCATTGCGCTCTGCATCGATGCCCGCGGCGATGACGGCAAGAGCGACCCGAAAAAGATCATCGACTTCGTGAAAATGGTTCAACCGAGCGTCGGCGCCGTCAATCTGGAAGACATTTCCCAGCCCAATTGCTTCGAAGTGCTCGATACCCTGCGCGAAACGTGCGACATCCCGGTTTGGCACGACGATGCCCAGGGAACGGGCTGCGTCACCCTTGCGGGCCTGATCAACGCCTTGAAGGTGGCCGGCAAAAAACTCGAGGAGGTCAAAATCACCATGCTTGGCGCCGGGGCCGCCAACTCGTCCATTGCCAGCCTCATCATCCAAGCCGGCGGCGATCCCCAAAAAATCATCCTGTGCGATGCCGCCGGCACCCTCCATTCCGGCCGCACCGATTTCCGCGACAATCCCGGATTCTACAAACAATGGGAGCTCTGCCAGCGCACCAACCCGAACATGGTCAACTCCATCGAAGAAGCCATGAAAGGCGCCGACGTGCTGATTGCCCTCTCCCGCCCCGGCCCCGACACCGTCAAACCCGAATGGGTCCGCTCCATGGCCGACAAGGCCATCTGCTTCGTCTGCGCCAACCCCGTCCCCGAAATCTATCCGCACGCCGCCAAGGCCGCCGGCGCCTACATCGTGGCCACCGGACGCGGCGACTTCCCGAACCAGGTCAACAACTCGCTCTGCTTCCCCGGCCTGCTCAAGGGCGCGCTGCTCGTCAAAGCCCGGAAGATCACCGACACGATGGCCATCGCCGCCGCCTACGCCATCGCCGGAGTCGCCGAAAAGAAGGGGCTCTCCCCCGACTACATCGCCCCGCTGATGAACGAAACCGAAACCTTCCCCGCCGTCGCCAAGGCCGTCGCCCTCCAGGCGATCGAAGACGGCGTGGCCCGCCACGAAATGACCGGCGACGAAGTCTACGCCCAGGCCAAGCGGGAAATCGACGAAGCCCGCGCCCTCACCCACCACCTCATCGACAACC
>NZ_JBFJYW010000221.1:0-6654 GCF_041622395.1 Pontiella sp.
ACGGTTCACGAAGCGATTGTTGCTTACAACGCGAACCAGCGTCTCGGCACGGCTTCCACGCTTCGCAAGTGGGAAGTCAACGGCAGCGGCAAAAAGCCTTGGAAGCAAAAGGGCCTCGGCCGCGCCCGCGCCGGTTACAAGCAATCCAACGTTTGGCGTGGGGGCCATGTTGCGCATGGTCCGCAGCCGCGCTCCTACAACAAGTCGCTCACCAAGAAGGCGGCTCGCCTGGCATTCCAGCGTGCGTTCAGCGCGAAGGTCGACCAGGGCGAAGTCACCGTCATCGATCAGCTGGACGTCGCCACCCCGAAGACCAAGGAATTCGCCGCCGTGCTGATGAACCTCGGCCTCGACCGTGGCGCGCTCATCGTCGTCGATCAAACCAGCGATAACCTGCTGTTGGCCTCGCGCAACATCCAGCGCGTCGAAGTGGCCACGGCCCAGTTGGTGAACACCTACCAAATCCTGCGCTACAAGAACGTGATCATCACGAAGGCAGGCATGGAAGCGCTCGAAAAGCGCCTCGGATAAGGAGATCGATAGATGAAAAATTCAGCCGATATCATTAAGAAAGTTTTGTTGACCGAAAAGGGAACCATGCTCTCCGAGCTGCAGAACAAGTATCTGTTCAAGGTTGCCAAGGACGCCAACAAGGTGGAAATCAAACGAGCAGTCGAAGAGCTCTTCAACGTCCGTGTTATGGCCGTCAATACGATGTGCCGAAAAGGCAAGAAGAAGCGCCAGAGAACCGCTCATTTCGGAACGACCGCAGCGTGGAAGCGCGCCGTGGTTACATTGCATGCAGAAGACCGCATTAACCTGATCTAAGGAGTTATTGCAATGCCATTGAAATCTCATAAACCGTATACACCGAGCCGCCGGCACATGGTGTTGTCGGATTTCGCCGAAATCACCAAGAGCACTCCCGAGCGCTCGCTGGTCAAGGCGAAGAAAAGCAAGGCCGGCCGTAACAGCGCGGGCCGCATTACGGTCCGCCACCGTGGGGGCGGCCATAAGCGCCGCTACCGCGAGATCGACTTCAAGCGCGACAAGTTCGGCGTTCCCGCCAAAGTTGCCTCGATCGAGTACGATCCCAACCGTTCCGCACGCATCGCCCTGTTGCATTATGCCGACGGCGAGAAGCGCTACATCGTGGCTCCGGCGAAATTGGAAGTCGGCGCCATGGTCATGTCCGGTCCCGATGCCGAACCTTCGGTGGGCAACGCATTGCCGCTGGGGATCATCCCGGTCGGCATGGCGGTGCACAACATCGAGCTGATCGCCGGTCGCGGCGGACAGCTGGTGCGTTCCGCCGGCACCTCGGCACAGCTGATGTCCCGTCAGGAAGACTGGGTCAACGTGAAGATGCCGTCCGGCGAAATCCGGATGATCCGCGCCAACTGCCTGGCCACCATCGGCCGCGTGGGCAACGTGGAGCACAACAACATCGTTATGGGCAAGGCCGGGCGCAAGCGCTGGCTGGGCATCCGCCCGACCGTTCGCGGTGTTGCCATGAACCCGGTTGACCATCCCATGGGCGGCGGCGAAGGCCGTACCTCGGGCGGTGGACATCCGAAGTCGCCGTGGGGCTTGCTCGCGAAGGGCAAACGCACCCGCGATAAGCACAAGCAGACCAACAAGTATATTGTTGAACGGAGGAAGAAATAATGGGTCGTTCACTGAAAAAAGGTCCCTATGTGGATCTCAAGCTGGTCAAGAAGATCCGCAAGATGGGCGAAACCGGACGCAAGGCCCCGATCAAAACCTGGGCGCGCAATTCGATGATCGTTCCGGAATTTGTCGGTCACACCTTCAATGTTCACAACGGCAAGGTTTTCGTTCCGGTGTTTGTTACGGAGAATATGGTCGGGCACAAACTGGGCGAGTTCTCGCCTACCCGCGCTTTCAGAACCCACGGTATGGCGACGGAAAAATAGCCTGTGTGATTTTGTGGGCGAAATCGCTGGATTTCGCCTAACAAATCCATAGACTGTCCGCCCTTTATTCCGTGCAACGCAAAGAGTGAAAACACATGGAAGTTTCAGCTACAACTAAATATGTACGCATGTCGCCCACCAAGGCCCGCGACCTCGCCAACGAGATCAAGGGACTGTCGGTCGCCGACGCACTGCGTGTCACCGAGTTCAATGCTCGCAAGGCTGCCGTTCATATCGGCAAGACCCTCAAATCGGCGATTGCAAATGCCGAAAACAACGAGGGGTTGTCGGTCGACAGCCTGTTTGTGAAAAACGCCATCGTGGATGGTGGACCGATGATGAAACGGTTCCGTCCGCGTGCCCGTGGCATGGCTAGTCCGATCCAGAAGAAGACCAGCCACGTAACCGTTATTCTAACCGACAAAAAAGCGTAAGGAGTCTATTGTGGGTCAAAAAGTAAATCCTATTGGAATGAGGCTCGCGCTGACCAAGGACTGGCGTTCGCGCTGGTATGCGGAAAAGCGTGACTTCGGCGCCATGCTCAAGGAAGACGTCGACATCCGCGCACTCGTTTCCGAGCGTCTGAAAGACGCCGCTGTGTCGGATATCTATATCGAGCGCTATGCCAACCGCATCCGCGTCACCATCAAGTCGGCCCGTCCGGGCTTGGTCATCGGCCGCAAGGGCGAGGACCTCGACAAACTGCGCGCAGTTCTCGCGAAGATGACCAAAAAGGAAGTCTATATCGAGATTGCCGAAGTGAAAAAGCCGGACCTCGACGCCACGCTCGTCGCCGCCAATGTGGCGATGCAGCTCGAACGTCGCGTCTCGCATCGCCGCGCCATGAAGCGGGCGTTGCAGATGGCCATGGAGAACGGTGCCCTCGGCATCAAGATCCTGGTTGCCGGCCGTTTGAACGGGGCGGAAATCGCACGTTCGGAAAACTATAAAGAAGGCAAGATTCCGCTGCACACGCTGCGTGCCGATATCGACTATGGTGTGGCCGAGGCCAACACGATGGCCGGCATCATCGGCATCAAGGTGTGGATCTGCAGGGAATCCGAAACGAAAGCCTAGGAGTTGAACCATGCCTTTAATGCCGAAAAGAGTTAAATACAGGAAGGTTCAGCGCGGTTCCCGCGGCGGTCTCGCCCAGAAGGGCAACCAGCTGGCCTACGGAGAGTACGGCCTCCAGTCCCTCGAACGTGGATGGATCACTGCGGTCCAGATCGAAGCGTGCCGTGTGGCTGCAAACCGTGCCATGAAACGTAAAGGGAAGCTGTGGATCCGCATTTTCCCCGACAAGCCAATCACAAAGAAGCCGTTGGAAGTTCGTATGGGTAAAGGTAAAGGGGGCGTCGACCAGTGGGTTGCCGTCGTCAAGCCCGGCACCATGTTGTTCGAACTGGATGGCGTTCCGGAAACGCTGGCCAAAGAGTGTCTGCGCCTTGCAGCCACCAAGCTGCCGCTGCGGGTTCGGTTCGTACAGCGCCACGCTCATGACTAAAGGATAGGGTGAGCCATGAAGGTTAAAGAAATCAATGAAATGACGATGGAAGAGCTGGACCAGCAGCTCGCTGAGATCAAGAAGGAGCAGTTCAATCTGAAGCTCCAGCAGGTCTCCGGTCAGCTGGAAAACCCGGCGCGCATGAAAGAACTGCGTCGCACGGTCGCCCGCATCAGAACCATCCAGAACCAGAAGAAAGTCGAGGGGTAACGGTCATGGAAGATAACAGACATAACCGCAAGACCCGTGAGGGCCGTGTTGCCAGCAAAAGCGGCGACAAGTCGATTGTTGTTTTGATCGAACGTCGCGTACGCCATCCGCTGTACGGCAAAGAAATCCGCGTTTCCAAGAAGGTGCATGTGCACGACGAAGAAAACAAAGCCGGCATCGGCGATGTGGTCCGCGTCATGGAAACCCGCCCGCTGAGCAAGCTGAAGCGCTGGCGCCTGGTGGAGATTGTTTCGGAAGCTGCGAGATAGGGGTCGAACAATGATTCAAGAGCAAACACGTTTGAAGGTTGCCGACAACTCCGGCGCACGTTCCGTAATGTGCATCCGCGTCCTCGGCACCAAGAGCAAGGTCGCCGGCGTAGGCGACGTGATCCGCTGTGCCGTCAAAGAAGCGCAGCCCAACGGTGTGGTCAAGAAGGGCGACGTCTGCCTGGCAGTGGTCGTCCGCACCAAGAACACCATTCGTCGTTCCGATGGCTCGTGCCTTCGTTTCGATAGCAACGCGGCAGTGATTGTCGACGACAAAAAAAACCCGCGCGGTACCCGTATTTTCGGGCCGGTGGCCCGTGAGCTTCGCGACAACGACTTCATGAAGGTCGTATCGCTCGCTCCCGAAGTACTGTAGGCGCAGGGAGGATATGGAAATGAGTAAAGCCACTATCAAAAAAGGCAGCACGGTTACCGTGATCGCCGGAGATGACAAAGGCAAGTCGGGCAAAGTGCTCCAGATGTTCCCGGAAAACGGACGCATCTTAGTTGAAGGAGTCAACTTTGTGAAGAAGCACATGCAGAAGAGCGAAGGCAACCCACAGGGTGGAGTCGTCGAGCGCGAGGCGCCGATCGCAATCTCCAATGTGAAGGTTGACAAATAACATCGTTCCAAGCATTGGAACCGTAATTTTGGAGGAAGGGCACAATGACCCCAACACTGAAAACCAAATATAAAGAAGCTATTGCCCCCAAGCTCATGGAGAGCCAGGGCTACAGCAGCAAAATGCAGGTTCCCGCAATCAAGAAGATCGTACTGAACCTCTGTGTCTCGGTTAATTATGACCGCGACACGCTGACCGCGCTGGCCGAAGACCTCGGCAAGATCACCGGACAGAAGGCCGTTATCACCAAGGCCAAGAAATCAGTATCGAACTTCAAATTGCGTGAAGGAATGCCGATCGGCGCACGGGTAACGTTGCGTGGCGATCGGATGTACGAATTCATGGATCGCCTGGTCAATGTTACGCTTCCGCGTATCCGCGACTTCCGCGGCATCCCCGGCAACTCCTTCGACGGGCAGGGCAACTACTCGATGGGTCTGCAGGAGCAGACCGTGTTCCCCGAAATCGACCCCGACAAGGTGAAGAAGACGCACGGTATGGATATCACGATCGTGACATCCGCCACCGAGGACGGCGAAGCCAAAGAGCTGCTGACCCTCATGGGCATGCCGTTTAAAACGGGCAACGAATAGGAGTTTAGAAATGGTACTTACAGATCCCATCGCCGACATGTTGACCCGCATCCGCAACGGCAACATGGCCGAAAAAACCGTAGTCGCAATGCCGCACTCCAAGATGAAGAGCGAACTCGCCCGCATCTTGAAGGCCGAAGGCTTCATCAAGGACTACACCATGGAAAACGACGACGGCAAATCCGTCCTCAACATTTTCCTCAAATACACGATGGACCGCGAGCCGGTCATCCAGGGGCTTCGCCGCATCAGCAAGCCGAGCTGCCGCAAATACGTCAATTCCGAAGAAATTCCGCGCGTTCTCGGCGGCATCGGATTGGCGATTCTGAGCACTTCTTCGGGGGTCATGACCGACGTTGAAGCGCGTGAAAAGAAGGTCGGGGGCGAAGTCCTCTGCTACGTTTGGTAGAAAGGATCGGGTTTAGATATGTCAAGAATAGGTAAACAACCGGTTTTGATTCCCGGCGGCGTCACCGCCGAAGTCAACGGCCAGACCATCACCGTCAAGGGCGCCAAGGGCGAATGCACCTACACGGCTCCGCGCTGTGTTGCACTCTCCGTTGAAGACAACGCCGTCATGGTTTCGCGCACCGACGAATCGAAGTTCGGCAAGGCAATGTTCGGCACCGTCCGCAGCCTCGTCAACAACATGGTCGTCGGCGTCAGCCAGGGCTACAAGAAAGATCTCATCATCGAAGGGGTCGGCTACAAGGCCGTAATGAAGGGGCAGGAAATTGTCCTTTCGCTCGGGTTCTCCCACGACATCAACTATTCGATTCCGGACGGAATTAAGGTGGACGTCAAGGACAGCACCAAGGTCTCCGTCGAAGGCATCGACAAGCAGCTGGTTGGCCAAGTGGCCGCACGTATCCGCGACTACTCGCCGGCTGAACCGTACAAGGGCAAGGGCGTACGCTACTCGGACGAGCAGGTTCGCCGCAAGGAAGGTAAGGCGGTTGCATAATGGCTACTATGAGCAAAAAAAACATGAGACTCCGGCGCCACTTGCGTGTGCGCAACAAGATTTCCGGAACCGCCGCGCGTCCGCGCATGGCTTTCTTCCGCTCCAACAAGCGCATGGAAATCCAGTTCATCGACGACGATGCACGCCTGACCATCTGCGGGGTTTCCTGCGATGGCAAGAACGCCGAGGCCGCCAAGGCCCTCGGTGCCAAGGCGGCGGAAGCGGCCAAGGGCAAGGGTATCGAAACCGTTGTCTTTGATCGCGGCGGATTCGCATTCGGAAGCAATCTCAGAACGCTGGCCGACAGTGCCCGCGAAGCTGGACTTAAATTCTAGGAGTATCCCAATGGCAGAAGAACGTACAGAACGTAAAAATGGACGCCGGGATGGCGGTGGCCGCGGTCGTGGCCGCAAACGCGACGACAGGAATGAAGTCCGCGAAAAGCCGGAATTCGAAGAACGCGTAGTCCACATCAGCCGTAACTCGAAGGTTGTCAAGGGCGGCCGTCGCTTCAGCTTCGGCGCGCTCGTGGTCGTCGGCGACCGCAAGGG
>NZ_JBFJYW010000222.1:0-6627 GCF_041622395.1 Pontiella sp.
CGGGCGGGGGCATCGGCGGTACCGGGGCCGGTTCGGCCGCCATGAAATCTTCCTGCTCCTGCATGTAGTCGGGGCGTTCGTAGCCCTCGGGCCAGTCCGGCAGTTCGGTCGGCTGCGGTTCCAGCTTTTCGGCCAGGCTTTCGAAAAAAGCCTCGATGGTGTTGGGCTCTTTCTCCGGCATGTCATGGCCGGGCACGTCGGGCGGTTGCTTTCCGGCGGCCCCTTTTTCGAGGATGAACTTAACCAGGTTCACCAGCGCGATGACGATGAAGATTAAAAATGGAACAAGTTCGTCCATAGCAAAATCCTTCTGCCCGCAGATGACGCAGAACGTACGGATTGCCATCCGCGCGATCTGCGGGCTCGTTGATTATTTTTTGCCTTCGGTGTCATCATCTCCGCCCGCGAGGGATTCGCGCATGGAGGTGTCGGCCATGATGTTTTGCATGCGGTAGAAGTCCATCACGCCAAGGTTGCCCTTGCGGAACGCTTCCGCCATGGCCAGTGGGACTTCGGCCTGCGCCTCGATCACCTTCGCCTGCATCTCCTGCACGCGGGCGCGCATTTCCTGCTCCTGGGCAATCGCCATGGCGCGGCGGCCTTCGGCTTCGGCCTGGCGCATGATCTTGTCGGCGTCGGCGCGGTCGGTTTCGAGTTTGGCGCCGACGTTGGCAATCTGCCCGATGCCGGCGACGGAGACATCGGCGATATCGATCGAAACGATTTCAAAGGCGGTCTGCGCGTCGAGTCCGCTGCTGAGCACCTTGCGGCTGATCGAATCGGGGTTTTCGAGCACGTCCTTGTAGGAATTCATCGATCCGATGGCGCTGACGATGCCTTGGCCGACGCGGGCGATAATGGTCTGTTCGGTGGCGCCGCCGACGAGCCGCCCGAGGTTGGTGCGGACGGTGACGCGCGCCTTGACCAGCAGGCGGATGCCGTCCTTCGCGACGGCGTCGAGCATGCCGCCGGCCGTCTTGTCGGGGTCGGGGCAGTCGATGACTTTCGGGTTGACGGAGGTCTGGACGGCATCGACGATATTGCGGCCGGCCAAGTCAATGGCCGCGGCTTGCTGGAACTTCAGGTCGATGTTGGCCTTGTCGGCGGCGATCATGGCGCGGACGACGTTCTGCATGCTGCCGCCGGCGAGGTAGTGGGCTTCGAGCATGCCGGTGGAGACTTCCAGTCCGGCCTTGATGGCGGAGATGTAGGTGAGCACCACCTGGGTCGGCGGAACGCGGCGCAGTTTCATGCCGACCAGGTCGCGGATGCGAACCGGCGCTTCGGCGAACAGCGCGCGGACCCACAGGTTGATGACCGAGATCGCCAGCCCGAGCATGACCAGCAGGATCAGGGCGACGGGAACAAGGACTATGTACATCATGGCTATTTCTCCTCGGGGGTTAGTTTTTCGTCTCTTAACTCTTCAAGTTTCTTCAAGCTGTTCGGGAGCTGGATCATCAGGTGCCGCTTCTCGACAAACGAAAGGATCAGCGCCCCCATGCCGAACCAGGCCACCACTTGATGGAAAAGAAATAGCGGACTCGGGATGACGGCCACCAGATAAAGGAAGGCCAACCCGATCGACAGCGCCAGAATGACCTTGCCGATCGACTCGCGCATGGAGCGCAGCAGCAGGGCACCGAAAACCAGGCCGACGACGATGTGGCTCAAGTAGGCGAGCGCGCCCCATGCGGCGAGGAGCAGAACCCCCAGCGGCAGGCCGATGACCGACGAGATGCCGGCGATGCCGAAAATCAGCAGGCCCCAGAACGATACGAAGCCGACCAGCATGCATTTCCATGGTGAACTTCGAACCAGTTGCGTTGCAATTGCGGTGGTCATCGGGAAGACGGTGATGAACGGAATCCCAGCCAGCAATGCGGCAGCAAACCAGAGGGCCAGCGTCGAGAACCGTGCGGCGGAAAAGAGCGGCGGGCTCTGCGGCAGCTGTCGCGCCAGTTTTCCGGCCACGACTCCCTCCACCGGCACGAGCTCCTTGTTGGCGGTGTAGGTCAGGTCGCCCTTCAGTCGGGCGCTGCGCGTGAATAGGATGTCGGGGGAAACGACCTTGGTGTTGCCCTCGATGGTGCCGCCGAAGGTGAGCATGCGAGCCGAGGAAAAGTCTGCGTTCCCCTCGATGGCGCCTTCGTGGACAATGGTGTGCGCGAACACTTTCACGCTGCCGTGGACGAGCGAGTTGGTGCCGAATATGACGGTTTCGGCCAAGGCCAGCACGTTGCCGCCGACCTCGCCATCGATGCGGACGCTTTGCCCGGCAAGGCGGAGGCTGCGTTCGCAGTATCCACCCAGATAGGCGTTTTGGCCGCCTGCGCCCCAGACATTGCCTTCGAAGGTGCCGGAGAGCGCAATGGAATTTCCCGCAAGCAGGAAGAGGTCGTTCTTGTGCACGCCGTCCAGTTTGATCAAGTCGGCGGTAACCCACTGCTCGTCGGCCACGATCTGCCCCTCGGCCGACTGGTGGAAGTTGGTCGAGACGAACTGCATCGCCTGCGCGTGCACGGCGAGGGTTGCGAATAATCCAAGAAGTATGGGTTTCAATTGCATGGGCTAGGCTTTCACGACGGAGACATGGCCGTTGGAGGTGGAGGAGACTTTGACGGGTTGTCCGGCTTCGATCCATTCGCCGTCGGCCACCACGTCGAGGCGCTTGCCATCGAATTTGGCGATGCCCGCCGGGCGCAAAGTGGAAACCGCTTCGCCGACCGTTCCGACGGCGACGCCGTCGTCCTTGTGCGATTTGTAGTTGGCGGTCGATTCTCCGAGCGAAAGGCTTTTCCCGACGCGGCTTTTCGGGAAATAACGAATCCAGACGACGAAGGTCAATATGCCGACCCCCAATAGTGCCAGCCCGGCGACCATGTTCCACGGGTCGGGAAAGTTGCGCCAGCCGATGACGGCGGCGAAGATCCAAGCAATTGCGCCGAAGATGCCGAGGATGCCGCCGGGAATGAAAATTTCCATGCCGATGAGGACAAAGCCCGCAAGCAGCAGTGTAAGGTAAAGTGTTATCGGTTCCATGCGGATAACCATAGGGAACGGGCGCGCGATTGAAAAGGTTGATTAGCGGTCTTTTAAGCGGTCTTTAAGGGGCCGATCATCATGGGGCCATGCCCCTCTCCGACGTTGGCGGGAGTCAGTAGGCAATCGTGGAGAAAGCGCTTGGCGGTCCGGACCGCGTCGGGAATGTCCTGCCCCAGGGCGATGGCCGAAGCAATGGCCGCGGAAAGGATGCAGCCCGTGCCGTGCGTGTGCCGTGTTTCGATGCGCGAAGCGGTGAGCCAGGCGCATTGATCCCCCCGGCTCCAGAAGTCGGAGCATTCGTTGCCGTCGGCGTGCCCGCCCTTGATCAGAACGGAGCCGACGCCCATTGCAAGAATTTCATCCGCCGCATCCTCCACGCGATCGATCCGGTGGCCAATCAGGAACTCGGCTTCCGGCAGGTTCGGGGTTAGTACCGCGACGTGCGGGAAAATTCGGCTGATCAGGGTGTCGAGCGCTTCGGAATCCAGCAAGTCGGTGCCCGACGTGGATTTCAGTACGGGGTCGCAAACGATCGGCGGGCAGGAGGGAAGCGTTTCCAAAAAATCGGCCACGGCTTTGCAGGAGCTCGCGCTGCCCAGCATTCCGGTTTTTATGGAATCGGGCGGAAGGTCTTCCGCCAGTGCGGCGAGCTGCGCGCGCAGCATGACTTCGGAAACGGATTCAACCAGTTGTACGCCAAGGGTGTTTTGCGCCGTGAGGGCGGTGACGACGGAACAGCCGTGCACGCCGAACGCGCTCATGACCTTGAGGTCGGCCTGTACGCCGGCACCTCCCCCCGAATCGGACCCGGCAATGGTCCAGGCGATGGGTGAGCGGTTTCGCCGCATCAGAAGCTTCCGGTTTCTTCCGGGAACAGGAAGATGGTTTCGTTGGTCCGGGCGTAACCGACTTCGTGGGCGACGCGCTCAACGAACTCGGGGTCGGAGTTGAAACGGCGTTGCTTTTCCTTGAGTTCCAGTTCGTAGGCCATGGTTTCATCGATGCGCAACTGCAAGGTGTCGTGGCGGTTCTGGAAATCCTTCAGCTGTCTAACCTTCGGAGTGAACGCCAAAACCACGCCGACGCCAGCCATGAGGACGATGGCAACGAGCACGACGCGATTGATCAGGTTCCAATATTTTTCCGTTTGCTGCATAAAATTGCGGATTTTCCGTTTTGCTTGGTTAGATGCGGTCAATATAGCGGGAATCCCGCATGCAACAAGTCCGTTTTGGATTCAGGCTTCCCCAAATCTTGAATGAAACGGTTTCCCGCTTACCCGATCCGGCTCGGATGCGGCATCTCGGAATTTTGCATCTTTTCCGTGTTTTAAAGACCTGGGCGCGCCGGAATGCGGTCCTTTCCTTAAGTGCATTACGCAATTTAACATTCGCCCACTGAAACCATCATATTCCTCCCGGTTATCGGATATTTTGTTTTCCGGATAATAAATTTGACCGAGGAAAGGTGCTCGTATAGACACATCAACTCTCAATCAGGCAGGGGTATGTCTGTTGTGTAAGTCCTTACGGGCTAGGGAAGAAGAATTTTTCTTTATTGTGTTTTCAAGAGCTGTTCGCGTGGGCGGATCGGCAATGGTCAATGGTCGCAAGAGGGGATGCCGGCGACCCGTGGCGTTGCTTCCGTTTTCGCAAAACGGATGATTTAAAGTTTGTTTGGGTCGGAATTTAGGCTGCGACAAAGATCAATTTGAAATAGTTTGCGACGAGTCGACTCGGCGGAATTGGGAAAAGACCGACTTTTTTTCCGGTGGAATCGGCTCAAATGGCGACTTCGGACATCGAATCTTCCAGATGTTCCACAGCATACCCCAGATGATTGGCATAACGAATGCTACAAACGCTGGACGTATTTCAGCACCGGGCAACTGAGCCGCTCCGGTGCAACTCTAGGGGCAGAGTGGGATGCGCGGTGAACATCAATATAGGAAGAAGTCGATGCAAAAAAGTGTATTTAGGTGGGCGAGGTTGGCCCCGGTCGTGGTTTTGATATACCTGTTGGGCCTGCAGAAGGCAGAGGCCGTTGGACCCGTTCCTCCTTCGGAGAATCCGCCGGATCCTGTCTTGACGGGGATCGAAATCTCGGGGCCTTCAACCGTGAACGAGCAGGAGCCTGCACAATTCACCTGTACGGGGAAATATTCGGACGCAACCACAAAACAGGTCCAGCCGGTCTGGGGAGTCGATGTTGCGTTTGCCTCGATCTCGGATTCGGGGGAGCTGCTCTCCGATGACCTTTCCGCAGATGCGCTGGTGAACATTACAGCTAGCTTCGGAGGGAAGACGGCAACGGCAAGCATCACCGTCCTCGATACGACTCCCACGCTTGTAAGTTTGGCGATCGAGGGGCCGGGATCCGTTGATGAGGGCATGAATGGCCAGTTTAGTTGCTATGCGACCTATTCCGACGAGAGCGTATCGCAGATCGACGCCAACTGGAGTGTCTCTTCGACAGCGGCGACCATCGATTCCACCGGCCTATTGCTTGCCGGCAGCGTTGACGCGGACGTGGAACTGATCGTTTGGGCCAGTTCCGGGGAAATGACCGCGCAGAAGGCCGTAACGATCAGCGATGTTCCGTCAGTGGTCACCGGGATCACGATTTCTGGCGCGGTTTTCATGGACGAAGGGTCCGAGATTCAGCTGGATTGCATCGCGGAATATTCCGACGGAACCTCTTCGCTGGTTGCGGCGAGCTGGAGCGAAAACTCCGCGTACGCCACGATCGAGAACGGGTTGCTTCAGGCGGACGATGTCTCTTCCGATCAAAGCGTGACCGTTGGCGCGAGCTACGGCGGGTTCGCCGACACCCACGTTGTATTGATTAAATATGTTGCTCCAACCCTGGAGAACATTTCCATCTCCGGCGACGCTTCGGTTGCCGAGGAATCCACTTCCACATACGTTTGTACGGCCCATTATTCCGATGGAACGAGCGAGCCGGTGACGGATGTGATCTGGAGCGAAAGTTCCTCCTATGCGTCGATCGGCACGAGCGGGACGTTGACGACCGGGGATGTTCTTGAAGATGAGTCCTTTACGCTCACCGCCTCCTACGGCGGGAAGACGGATTCGATTTCCGTAACAATCCTATACGTGGAGCCCGATCTGGTCTCGATTGAAATTGCGGGAGCAACTTCCGTGGATGAAGGCGAAGCGGCCCATTACACCTGTACCGGATATTACAGCGACAGCACCTCCAAGTCCGTCGAGCCGATCTGGAGCGTGAATTCTTCGAATGCACTGATCGGAGCGGGCGGCTGGCTGACGGTGCAGGACATTGCCGCATCGGAAACCGTACTCGTTTCCGCGTTGCTCGACGGGGTCCCCGATTCGCTTTCGGTAACCCTGAACTATGTTGCCCCGTCCGTCGTCGTGACCGGGATTTGGATCGACGGTCCGTCGGAAATGAACGAACTCAGCTCGATTACCCTTTCGTGCAAGGCGGCGTTCTCCGATGGAACAACCAACACCGTCGGCGCAACCTGGGCGGATAACTCCTCGAAGTGCACCATGGGAACGGGCGGCAAGCTGACCACCGGCAATTTCGACGCCGATGGAA
>NZ_JBFJYW010000223.1:0-6620 GCF_041622395.1 Pontiella sp.
ACGGATTTCGAGCAAGGACACCTTGATGCTGTCCATGTGTTCCCCCAGCAAGCGGAGGTCGATGGGCGTCGCAACCACCTCGGCGAGAATCGGTTTTTTCTTTAAAAATTTCCGTAACATACGACACAGCGCCTTTTTCTAACCACAATTTGTTTTATTTAAATCACGCCGGGGCCAGAAAGTAAAGAACGATTCCCGCCGCCCGCATCTAGCGCAAGCGGTCGAAGAGGTGTTCGAGGCCGTTGGCTTTGATGACGTAGACGGTTTCGAGCTGCTTGCCGAGCTTACCGCCCGGAAAGCCCTTTTGCTTGAACCAGACGACGTAGGGCTCCGGCAGATCGATGAGCAACCGGCCTTGGTATTTGCCGAACGGCATGCGGGCTTCGGCGAGTTCGAGCAGCTGTTTGGGGTCTGGCGTCAGTTCTTCCATGGCGCGAGACGATCGAGGATTGATCCGGGATTGTAAACCGTATTTCTCACGGCTCGCAACTTAGGCCCAGTTCGTCGAGCATGAGCCGGTGGATGTGCTGGATCTTTCCGATGGATTCGGGGATGGGCTTGTTCGATGAAATCGAGGCGAGCGAGTCGGGGTCGGCGGGGTGGTAGCCATGCATGCCCTGGCAGGCCTTCACGCCCATGAAACTGGGCACGATCTGAATGCCGGAATCCATGAGAAAGACCAAGTCGCCGTACTGTCCGTCGTCGAACCAGACGCCGAACGCCTTGAGTTCTTCTTCCGAGAGCAACGTTCCTTTGGCGTGGGCCTTCAGGCATTCGGAGATCGGCCGGCGGGCGGTTTCATCGAGAATCCAGAAGCGGGCCATGGTGGAATCGTAGAAGGCGGCATACTCCTTGTTCCATTCCAGGCCGAGCGCTTCGATGTCGGCGATGAGGTTGTATTCCTCAACCACATTGTGCATGCCGTGGTCGGTGATGAGATACCACGACACCGCTTCATAGTTGTCCTCCGCGGCGGCGAGCAGGGCGCGGATTTGGCCGTCGTACCACTGCATCAGGTCGCCAATTTCCGGGTGGTCGTTCCCTTTGGCGTGCATAAGTGCGTCGAGCTTGCCGAGCGAGCAGTAGGCAAAGTCGATGGACTGTTGCTGGATGCGCGCCATAAGGCGCTCGATCCGGATTTCGTCGGGGACGTCGCTGTCGTGGGTGCAGAAGGCGAGGCGTTCGTTGGCCATGCGGTCGAAGATCGATTCGCCGCGCGGCAGGCCGCCCGGTTCCCAGATGCGTTTTTGCTCGGCATAGTTGAACAGGTGCAGCTCCTTGAACGGGACGGCGTAGAGCTGGAAATAGCCCGTAAAACCGCAGCGTTGCTTGATGCCCTTGCTCAGTTGGTTGCGCACGCGGCCGCGCTGGAAAATCGAATCGGGCAGGTGCGCGAGGGGGCGCGTCCATTTGAAGGGCGAGCCGTCCGGGTCGTAGTAGTAGGACGACCACAGCCCGTGCTCGGCGGGCGTCAGGCCGGAGATGATCGAAGGGTCGCACGCGGAGGAGTAGCCCAGAATCGTATCGAGCGGCCTGCTGTCGGCAATCCGTCCGTCCAGGAAATCCGGATGGCGTTGCTTCACCGCCCAGCCAAAGGCGTCGATGAAGAGGAAGAGCGTGAGCTTTTTTTTTCTTCTATTCATTATGCGTTCCTTGGCGGGCAGAGCTACACCGAATCATTTCGTCGGATTCCCATGTTGAAAAGCGGCATCAGGAAAACCTCCGCTGGAGTTCATAGAACCGTTCCGCCGGCATGCCGGGTTTGTTTTGCAGCAAATCGACAATGGCATCGTAAAGTTTTTCGCGCGGATGCTCCGGATTGGGCCGCCGGCTCCATTTGAGGTTCAGCAGCCGGTTTTTCAGCGGCGATCCCTCGATCCCGGAAGCTTGCCGCCGATACCACGGCAGGAAGCGCAGGAATACGCCGCGCACCGCCTCGAACTCCGCCGCAACGTCAAAGTCGCCGAGCGCGTGGTAGTCGCCCCATTCCTTCAATTCGATCGCCCGGCGGTAGCCCGCGACGACAAACGCGCGGTCGGGGCAGGGCCCGATGGCGGGGTGGCGTTGCTTCTTCACGGCGTAGGAAAGGTCGTATGCCCCGGCGGCCAACAACGCGGCATCGCCGAACGCCAGCAGCACCTTGTGGATGAACTTGATGAAGCGGATGCGCTCCTCCTCGGAAAGCGGTGCCGGGTTTTCGAGCCTTTGCTGGAGGTCGAGCAGCAGCTTGCCGCGGTTGAGCAGCAGGCGGGTGCCTTCGGAGAGCGGCACCTGGAAGTCGGGCATGCCATCGAGAAGATCCGGCCGGCCCCACACCACCCGGTGGCCATGCTTCATTTCATAGTCGAGCAGCGACGGCGCACACTTGCGCAAGTGTGCGCAGGAATAGGGGCAGAGATCGACCGCAATCCCCAGTTCGGCACTCAGCTGCCTTTCGAGGGTTTGGAACACCCGCCGGGCGGCCGATGTTGCGCGCCCGACGACCACGACCAGATCGTAGTCGTTGAACGGCGACTGCGAGCCGTCGGCGTTGATGAAGGGCGTGCCTTCGCCGCGGCCGTAGCCGCCGAGCAGGATGCCGGCGCGGCAATGCGGCGCGGCCACCTCGGCGATGCGCCGCAGGTGTTCGTCGATCGTTTGATCGAGCGCATCCGATCCGCGTAGGGTGTATTTAGCCATTGCCGGTTGCTTCCTTGCTTCAATGCGAGCAGGCATCGTGCAGGAAAAGCGGCGGCGGATCAAGAGCGCGTCGGCTCGGCGAGCCGCCGGATGACGATTTCCAGCGGGCCGCGGTCGAAGAAGCGGTGCCAGGCCACGATCAGCAGAAGCGTCGCCAGGATGGCGCCGGCGCCCATGGGCAGCGTGATCCATAGGCTATAGCCCGTGCAGTCCAGATAGATGAGCGGGACGAGGAAGAGGAACACGTGGCCGATGTAGATGCTCAGCGCGCATTGCCCGAAAACAAGCCAAGGCTTCAGCCCGCGCGAATCGCCCAGTCGATCGGCCACCCCGAGGCAGAGCGCGATCATGAAAACGGCGGCGCCGCCCGATTGGATGACGAAGAACGGGGTGGGGGGCAGGCATTCGCGGCCAAACAGGGCGTAGGAGAATTCGTACGGCATGCCGAGCATCCCGGGCCCGATGCGGTTCGTCAGCAGCCAGGAGGCGCCCGTGGCGGCAACCGCGATTCCGCCGCCCCAAAGCATACCGTTGCGGCGAACGCTGCGGCTGCCCAGATCCAGCCGTCCCAGCCAAATGCCGAGCAGCATGAAACCCAGCCACGGGAAAAGCGGGAACCAGCCGTTGAATACGATGCTGCGCAGGAACCCTTTCGCGGTCCAGAAATCGGCGTAGACCAAGGCATCCCAGTCCCATCCCGCATCGTATGCCCACCCCGGATGGTTGTTGAAGAGTAGAAACATGGCGAGGAAGCCCGCGTTCAATAGCAACGTAAGCATCCACAGCCAGCGCGACGGGGCGAAGAGCAGCAAGGTGCCGATGCTGATGAAAATCCCGTAGCAGTGCAGGATGTCGCCGTCCCAGGCTTGATGGAAGAGCAGTCCCGCCCCGAATAAAACGATCGCCCGCCGGAACAACGCCTTGCACACGGTCCGCCGCGCCTCGTCGGTGCCGGAGATCCGCGCGCGCCGGGACATCAGCGACATGCCGATGCCCGCGAGGATCACGAAGGCGACGGCGGCGCGCCCTTCGAGCTGGCCGTCCAGCCAGACCAGCCAATCCGGCCCGGTGTAGGGAATTGTTCCGGCGATCTCGTTGAAGTGGATGAGCATCATGCCCATGATGGCGACCGCCCGGGCGAGATCGATGCCGTGCAGCCGTGTCGATGTAGTGGCCATAAGGTTCCTTCGCAATTTAATCCACAATGCCACGCGGAGGGCCAGGGAAACGAGTGCAATTTCAAACCATAACGACGGCGGGCCGACTCAAGATGTTGAATTGAGAAAGAACGCGTTCCGCGGCAATTTATCGTTGCGTCGCTATGCCGAAAGGAGTGAACTTCCGTCTAACGAAGTTGCTTGTAGTGTATGGCTCATGGGAGGAACCCAACTATGAAATCGCATCTCTTATTAAGCACGGTTGCCGGGGGTATGTCATTGCTCCTGATCGCGGGTTGCTATTCATCGAAAATCACCAAGGAAGAAGAGGCCGTTACGCCCGGTTGGTCGAGTGCTCGTCCGCCGCTGCCTCTTGCCGAGCGCAAGAAAATCGCGGTGCTGGATTTCGAAGACCAGACCGATTATGGATCGGGGCGGATCGGGCGCAGCGCCGCCAGCGTGCTGACGACCTATCTGGATCGATCGGGGCAGTTTTCGTTGTACGAGCGCGAAAAGCTCAACCGCATCGTGGAAGAGCAGAAGCTGACGGGCAATGCCGTTGGCGCAGAGGTTGCCGCGTCCGTCGGAAAAAGGGCCGGCCTGGACTTCGTGGTGATCGGCACCGTATCGAGCTTCGGCTACAAGACCGTCCGCAGCCAGGCCATCATCTTCGGATCGAAAGTGAAGCGGCAGGCCGAGGCGACCGTTGACGTTCGCCTGGTGGAGGTGGCGACGGGGCGGATCATCGCGGCGGAAAGCGGCCGCGGCATTGCGCAAGCCACCAGCGGCAAGGTGCTGGGCGTTGGAACCTCGGCGGGCTACGACGAAACGATGGCCGGCAACGCCTTGCGGGCTGCCATCAGCAAGTTCGCGGACAAGCTGATCGACCAGAGTCTGGATAAAAGGTGACCATGAAAACGACACTCGGGAAAGCAGCGTGGCCTTTCGTTCCTTTGACGATCCTCCTGCTTTCGGCCGGTTGCGCCACGCAAAAATATTCCGCCGCACGCTACCAAGCGGCGCAGCACCGGTTCGGAGCCATCGCGCTCCCGGCGCATAAAAAGCTCTATCTTTGCCCGACCATCGACCGGATCGATCCGCGATGCCGCAAGACGCTCGACCCTTCGTTTACCCCGTGGACCCACGCCACGGATGCGTTTGAGCAGGAGCTGAAAAGTTCCGGTCTCGTTCCGGCCCGTCCGGGCTTTGCATTCGGCCCCAGCTTCGACAGCCTCAAACAGGTGGTCGCCGAAAAAGCGGACAAGTCCGAAAACGCGGTATATCTCGGGACCGAACTGCTGTGGCTCTCCTTGCGGCAGTGGACCGTCGACGCCGTGCTGCTGTCGCCCTCCGGACAGGTGCTTTTTGAAAAACGCGGCATTTGCGTGATCTATGGCGGAGCGGACGTCGATGCCCAGACCGTCACGCACATGGCCATTCGCCAGATTCTCGCCGATCCAAAATTCAAACAGGCGCTTCTATAATGAAAAAGCATCTCGCAAACGCACTTCCGCCATTCGCGCTGCTGCTGGGGGCGCTGCTGTTGATCGCCACGGGCTGTTCTTCAAACAAGACGCCGTGGTGCTACTATTTCCAGCGCGCCCCGATCCGCGTGCTCATCATGCCGAGCACCAACAGAACGGAACATCCCGACGCTTCGATCATCTTCAACCAGGCGTGCCAGGCCGCCCTCGAAAAGAAAGGGTTCGAGGTGATCAGCGCCGACAAGGTCGTCGCCTATGCGTCGGCCGAAGGCTTGCTGCTGCGCGATATTGCCGAGTTCAAGGCCAGCCGGATCGGCCGCGATCTCGGAGCCGACATGGTGCTCTATTCGGACATCAACACGTGGGAATCAACCTATGTGCTGCTGAATACGCAAGTGACCGTCGCCGGGACGAGCCGGCTGATGGAAACAACCACCGATGCCCTGATCTGGAACTTTACGTGGACCCTCAAAAAAGATTCCAACAGCGGAAACAACAATGGGCTGATCGGTATGCTGGTCGGTGCCGCCGTCGATGCCGTGGCCAATTCCATGTTCGATGCGGTAACCGGCCTGGGCCAGCAGGCCGCAACGGCAACCGTCGATTCCCTGCCGCAGCCGGGCTTTGCGCCCAAGGGTTCCATGCCCAAGTCCACCCCGCACTAGGCCCCGCAACGCTGGTGGCCCGCTGGCTGTTCCGTAGCGCCGGATTCCGATCCGGCGTCTTCCGCCAACCCGATATGGAAACCGGGGCCACGGTATAGGCAGAAAAATGAACGGCAGAAAGATGCTTGGCGGGCTAAAATCGTTGGAGAAAATTGGCGGGTTTGAAAGGTTCCTGTCTTCCGCAACGGTCTTGATCGGCGGCGGGCAGGTAGAAGATTTTTGGGTAAAAAATGATCACGCGGATATTGGATTTTTTACCCCGCATCTTTCACCTGAAAGCATACGGAGTCGTTCCGACAAAATGATGCGGTGCGGGAGAAGGATGGGCGGAAAAATCGGCGTGGTCGACGCTCTCAAGCCTCCGGCAGTGGGTATCCACCCATCGCCGTGACGGAGTTGCGGCGGATTATAGGGCCGAAACGGTTGACGAAGGAGACCTTTCAGCCGTTCGATGAATCGGGGCCGAAGCGGCCCGCCGGCTGTTCCGTAGCGCCGGATTCCGATCCGGTGTTTTCCGCCAACCCGGTACGGAAGCCGGGGCCACGGTATAGGCAGAAAAATGAACGGCAGAAAGATGCTTGGCGGGCTAAAATCGTTGGAGAAAATTGGCGGGTTTGAAAGGTTCCTGTCTTCCG
>NZ_JBFJYW010000224.1:0-6601 GCF_041622395.1 Pontiella sp.
ACGCTCGTCAAACTGATGGGCGACCTGAACCTCTGCTCGCGCGAATACAAGAGCCGCATCTACGACGGCGAAGTCAAAGGGCTTTCCGTCGTGAAACCCTACGTCGGCGTCAACGCCGATGTCCCGTCCGATGCCACCGTCATGCGCGTGGAATACAACAACGATCGCGGCGCCGTGCTGGCCGAGGGCATCAACCCCTGGTTCTCCGATATCGACACCTACGACATGACCACCTCGGTCATCGACGAAGCGGTTCGCCGCATCGTTGCCGTCGGCGGCGACATGAACCGCATTGCGATTCTCGACAACTATTGCTGGCCGGACCCGGTCGAGTCGGATAAAACCCCCGACGGCGCCTTCAAGATGGCTCAGCTCGTACGCTCCAACAAAGCACTGTACGATTTAACAACTGCGTATAAAACGCCAGCGGTCTCGGGTAAAGACTCCTGTAAGAACGACTCCACACGGGGTGGAAAGAAAATATCAATACCTCCTACGTTGCTGGTCTCCTCCATCGGTCAAATCGATGACGTCAAGAAAGCCGTCACGATGCCGATGAAGGATGCCGGCGACGTAGTTTATGTCATCGGCGAAACCAAGGATGAGCTTGGTGCGTCGGCCTACTACCGCCTGCTGGCGGAAGAGCAGGGCACGCCGATGAACTATGGTGGAACCGTCCCGGCCGTCGATGCCGAGAAGGCACTCAAGATTTATGCGGCCATGAACAAGGCCACCGATGCCGGACTGCTCAAGTCGGCCACGACCCCCTCCAAGGGCGGACTCGCCGTTTCCCTCGCGTTGACCGCCATCGGCGGGCAGCTCGGTGTGCAGGTGGATCTGTCCGGTCTGGGCGTCGATGCCGCCACGGCCCTTTTCTCCGAATCCAACAGCCGCTTCGTCGTGACCGTCGCGCCCGAAAAGGCCGCCGAACTCGAAGCCCTTTTCGCCGGCCTGCCGATCGCAAAAATCGGCGAAGTGGTCGCCGAGAAGAAGCTGAAGGTTGCCGGAGCGGTTGACGTCGACTTGGATGCGCTGGTCAAGCCGTTCAAGCAAACGCTGTTCGGAGTGTAGCCCTGGGGCGCGAGCGGGGGCCGGAAGGCTTCGCCGCCCAGCGCTCTGCAAAACAGTTTGAATTCAAAGCGGGCGGCTTTGCCGAAGGCCTCTGCAATCGCTGGCGGGAAACCCGTGGCGGACGATTCCCAAGGAGAGTTTATGAATATGTTCAATTGGTCTTTTCGTTCTTGGTTCGGATTAGCCGTAGGGTTGCTGTTGCCGGTTTGGGCGTACGGGCAGTTTGGTGCGCCGTACTCGGTTACCGTTCAGGAAATCGACCCGGGCGCCAAGGAGCAGGTTTCGCTGGAGATCGTTTTCGATATTCCCGCGGACATTCATGTGTTCGCCTCGGAGGACCAGTTCTTCGCGTTTTCCGTGAAGAATTCCACCGGGCTGGGAAAACCTGTGCTGGAGATGCCGGAGCTCAAGGACTACACGGACCAGCTCGGGGAAACCTCGCCGGTGCTGACGGGCCACATGGTGATCCGCGCCACGTTGCCCTACACGGGGGCACCGGGTAGCCGCTGGGCGCTCGAGGGGTTCGTCGGCTCGCAAGGCTGCGACGACAACACCTGCTTCGCGCCGCGTTCCGATGCGTTCAGCTTGAGCGGAGTCGTCCCGCAAGATGCCGTCGTGACGGCGGCGAAGGGCGCGGTCGCGCCGGTTGCCCCGGTCGAGCCGCCCGCGGAAAGCGCGCCGCGGAAGGGGGTATCCGCCGACGTGAACAACCTGGGTTTCGACTATGAGATCAACGGCGGGGCGTCCGATGTCGGCGGCGAAGCGGGCATCGGCGTCATTATAAAATACATGATCTTCGCCTTTCTGGGCGGGTTGATCCTCAATTTCATGCCCTGCGTGTTGCCGGTTCTTTCGATCAAGGCGATGAGCATCGTCGGCTCCGCCCATCAGGACCGCAAGGAGATCTTCAAGGGCGCGATGTCCTACACGGCCGGGGTGCTGGTCTCGTTCTTGACGTTGGCCGCATTGGTCATCATTGCGAAGGCGGGCGGACAAAGCGCGGGGTGGGGCGACCATATGCAGAACCCGGTCTTCGTGATCGTCCTCTTCATCCTGATCTGGGTGTTTTCGCTCTCCCTGTTCGATGTATTCATCATCCAGCTTCCGGGCATGGGCGTCGCGACGAAGGCCAGCAGCCACGCCGGGCACAAGGGCTCCTTCTTCAGCGGCGTGTTCGCGGTGCTGCTCTCCACGCCGTGCACGGCGCCGATGCTGGGCTCCGCCGTCGGTTTCATGTTCGCCCAACCCGCCTATCTGGTGGTGCTGTCTTTCCTGCTGATCGGCCTGGGGCTGGCGTTCCCGTTCATCTTGCTGGGGCTTTCGCCGCGCGCAATGAAATACATTCCCAAGCCCGGCGAGTGGATGAACACCTTCAAGGAGGTCATGGCCTTTCTGCTGATCGGCACGGCGGTCTTCTTGCTCTCCATTCTCTATAGCCTGCTGGGGGAAAGCTTCCTGCGCTTCTGCGTTTTCATTCTGCCGCTGAGCTTTTCCTGCTGGCTCTATGGGAAATACGCCGGGCCCGGCAACCCGGTGCGCCGGCAATGGGTCTTCTCCGCCATTGCGCTCGCGGTGGCGGTCGGCAGCGGGGTTTATCTGATCGATGTGCCGGAGCGGATGTCGCCGGAAGTGCGCGATCAACAGATCGGCGGTTGGGCCAAGCTTTCCGACGAGCTCGTCGCAAAGGCCAAGGGCGAGGGCCGCCCGCTGCTGGTCGACTACAACTCCGTCTGGAGCGAGGACCATGGTTCTTTCCAACTCGACGACACGCTGAAGAAGTTCGTCGATCAACACGACGTCATCCTGGCCCGCGACGAATCCACCTGGAAACCGCTGAATGCCGAAACGCTGCGCTCGGCGCTGGTGGACGACGAGCGCATGGTCTTCATCGACTTCGGCGCGGAGTGGTGCGCCACCTGCAAGGTGAACGAGCGCACCGTGCTCTTCACCGACGCCATGCAGGCGGAGTTCAAAAAACGCGATGTGCTTCTGCTCAAAGGCGACTTCACGCACCGCGATCCGGAAATCAATGAATGGCTCGAACGGTTCGGCCGCGCCGGCGTTCCGCTCTACGTGCTGTTCAAGCCCGGCGAAACGATCCAGGCCGTCACGCTTCCGGAGCTCATCAATGCGGGGATGGTCATCGACGCGCTCGATGGCTAGTCGTTGCTTTTGCCGGCAACGGGGGGCGCAAGAGCGCGTTCCGCCGAACCGGCGCATTCTCCCCTGGGTGGGTGGTTACTATGAAAAAGAATATCCAGATATACATCGTCAGCCTCGGTTGTGCCAAAAACTGGCTCGATACGGAGATCATGGCCGGTTCCGCCGTCAGCTCGGGCATGCTGATTACCCCTTATCTTGAAGAGGCCGATATCTTCCTCATCAACACCTGTAGCTTTATCTTCGACGCCCGCACCGAGGCGGAGCAAAACATTCGCGAAGCTCTGCTTTGGAAAAAGAAGAAAAAGCGCCGGAAGGTGGTCGTTGCCGGATGTCTTCCCCAGCGCAATATCGACGAGGTGCAGGGGCAGTATCCGGATGTGGATCTCTTCCTCGGGCTCAACGACGTGGCCTCCTTTCCCCGTTTGGTCGAAACGATGTATGCCGGCGATGCGGCTGCGCCGCAAATGGGCGAGTGCACCTATATCTATGATGAAAACACGCCGCGCCTCCAACTGACGCCTTCCACCTACGCCTATCTCAAGATCGCCGAAGGCTGCAACCACAAGTGCGCCTTCTGCGCCATTCCCTTGATCCGCGGTCTCCAGCGCTCCCGCCCGGTCGACTCGATCGTGCGCGAAGCCAAAAACCTGATCGGGAACGGCGTCTACGAATTGATCCTGATTGCCCAGGATACCACCAGCTACGGCACGGACCTCGACGAGGACGCTTCGTTGCCCATGCTCATCGCGGCGCTGGACCGGATCGAGGCCGACTTCTGCATCCGCATCCTCTACACCCATCCGCTCCATTTCAGCGATGACGTGATCGCAATGTTCGCCACGTCGAAGCATCTGGTTCCCTATGTCGATATTCCGCTGCAGCATGCATCGACCTCCGTCCTCAAGGCCATGAAGCGCGGCGCCACCGAGCAGACCACCCGCAATCTGGTGGAGCGGATCAAGCAGGGGATCCCGGCGGTAACGCTCCGTAGCACCTTCATCGTCGGTTTCCCGGGCGAGACCGAGGCCGACTACCAGGCGCTGAAGCAGTTCATTCTCGATGCCGAATTCGACCGCCTTGGCGTCTTTACCTATTCGCCGGAAGAGGGCACTTCCGCCGCCGGGCTGAACGACGGCCTGGTGCCGGCCGATGTCGCCGAGGCGCGCCGCGACGAGCTGATGCAACTCCAATCGGAAATCGCCCTGAAAAAGAACCAAGCGAAGATCGGCCGGGTTCTCGAGGTCATCATCGAAGGCGAAGACGACGAGGGAATCGTTGGTCGCACCTTCGGCGACGCCCCGGAGGTCGACAATCTGGTGCATGTCGAGATTCCCGAAGGCGTAACGGAACTGCCGCCCATGATCCAGGTCCGCATCACCGATGCGGAAACCTACGATCTGTTCGGGCAACTCGCCTAACCCGCCGCCCGTGCGCCCGGTTCTTTTTGGAGGCGCGCACGTCGGTGGGACACCCCGACGGCGCAGGGGACCGTTCGGGGGGCGTAGCTTGCAGGACCGGGGAGCCCCTGGTGGATTTTTTGACTCCCGGGCAACGCCCCGATGCCTGCTTTTATTGCTGGCTTACACCGCTTTGACAGGCACGCCGGAAAGGGTGTCTTTGACGGGGCAGGCGCGCAGGACGTGCTCGCGCAGGGCCTCGATCTTTTCCGCGGGCGAGGGCGATTCAATCTTCAGCGCATAGCGAATCTCACTGAATCCGGGGCGGGCATCGGATTTTCCCATGAAACCATCCGGATCGAGATCGCCTTCCATAGCGACCTTAACATCGGTAACTTCCACGCCATGGGCCGGCGCAAATGCATTAACCAGCACCACCAGGCATCCGCCGAGCGCGGAAAGCAGCAATTCAACGGGGTTCGGTCCGGTATTGTTTCCACCCAGATATTCAGGTTCATCGATTCGGATGGTGTGCGGTCCGCTAAGGGCATCGCAAGCGACTCCCTTTCCTGTCCACGTAACATCACTCTTAAAGACCACGTTCGGCATGTCTCAATCTCCTGGTTAAGGTTGAGTATGCAGGTTGGGTGGATTGAGGGTATAAATCAATAACAATGACGAAATTGGTGGGTAGACGGTAAATTAAAAGGCCCGGTTTGGAAATCGAGTGCCCCATGCCGCAATGAGCCTTTCTTCTGGTCGTGGAAAGCCGTGAATCGCCCGTGCCGGAAACCGTCCGGTTTTGTGGGCTTGGGGCTGCGTCTTCACGCAAAATCCATTTTAATCGTATTTCGAGAAACCACTGCTCCGTCGCGATGACGTTAGGGGCTTCCTTGTTTATGACAGAGAAAAGCCGCCGGGCCCTCTTGCCAGAGACGCAACATCTGCTATGTTGCAACTCGTAACAGCGTCCATAGAGTCCTTCCCGGGTGGGAGGGCGCCAACCGGTGCTTCGGAGAAGCGAACGGTGGTCCAGTCGGACGCGCAACAGTCGAATTGTTTGGCTGTTGAAATTAAGAACTCTCCGGGCATGGCGGTTCCAGGCCCGGGAAACCGGAAAGGAAACGTCATGAATGTTCAACCCTATCCTGCGCTGTCGCTACGCACGGACCCAAGCAATCCCAACCACCACCTGTGGAACAACAACGGAACCTGGTTCGCCGCGTATACCGTCCTGACGTCGCCGCTGACGGCCGAGCGCGTCCGCATTTCGCTCGGCACCCGGGATGTGCTCGTCGCTCGTCAGCGGCGCGATCGGCTGTTTCAGGAGGTGGACCATGTGCTTGCAGCCTGAATTCGCGAACTACAGCGTCAAGACGACCGGGTGGACCGACGAGCACTGGAATTGGTGCGAATCGCGGGGGATGGCCTTTCGCGTCTTCGTCAATTCCGACGGCGGTGGCTACAACCATCATACCGTCGAATTCCAAGCCTTGGAACTTGCCCGCGCCTTTCTGGAGCACTTCGGAATCTCTGGACCGCGGCGTCTCTATGCCGAGGATCGCGAGGGTAAAATCCATTATCTCGAGTCTACCCCGAAACCGGGCCGGGAGGGCGCCATGAGCGAATATACGCAGCCGCAATTCGAAGAGGTGCTCGGTCGGTTTCGGGCGGATCCCGGGGCGGGCCTCGCCGGACCCTTTGTCCATTCGGCGCCTCGCGGAAATATGCATCGCGGTCCGTTCAAGGAATGCGCGTGGAGCGTCGGCAAGGATACCGTACTGAAAAAAACATGGACGCCGGACTGCGGATGGCGGTTCTTCATGCGCGGTGCGACGGGAGGCTCTGATGCGTAACTATGCAGGAATAAAGTTGATTTGCAGAGAGGATCAGTTTCATCCGTCGATTGCAGAATGGTGCGATGAACTTCCCGGAAAAGGGGAAGTCTACACTATTCGGGATGTGATAAC
>NZ_JBFJYW010000225.1:0-6560 GCF_041622395.1 Pontiella sp.
AAACTTTCGGATGATTTTCAACCACCCGCTACGCTAGAGGGCACTCAGACACAGAGGAGATATGTATATATGAGCCTCTGTGTCTCAGTGCCCTCTGTGGTGAAAATACGAAGTTCTAGGTGATACGCTGCACTCGGATAAAAACGGCACCGATCCTCAGGATCGGCGACTTTTATGTTCAATGAGGGAGCTGCCCGACAAGCCCCGTTATCATGGGTCCCTCACGTCTATTCATGTTCATTAACGGTTTTGTCATTTCCGTTTTAAGGTTTATTCGTGCTTGGGGGTCCTTTTTTGATCGAGGGCGCGGTTTCCGGAGCGGATCAATCCGACTTTCCGGCATAAAACGATTGCACATGATGCTATATGATGTAGTTTCTCGCAAACGGTAGCGAGGAGTTGCGTTTATGCACGAAATCATGACAATCGAAGAAGTGGCCGCATATTTGCGCGTTTCGGAGCGAACGGTCTACGACTGGGCGCAAAAGGGCGATCTGCCCGGCGGGAAGCTGGGAACCACGTGGCGCTTCAAGCGAAGCGAAGTCCAACGTTGGGTCGACCGGCATCTCGGCGGCACCTCGCCCGCGCCGGTTCCGGCCTCCCCTAATGCCCTGACGCTGCAGACGATTCTTTCTCCCGAACGCACGGTATTGATCGAGTCCGAGTTCAAAAAGGAGGCGCTGGGGCAACTGGCCCGTGTGCTGTCCACCTCGCCGCTGATCGGCGATGCCCGCGAGCTCGAAGAGGCCATTTTCAAGCGCGAGGCGTTGATGAGCACCGGGATCGGTTGCGGGATCGGCGTGCCGCATGTTCGGTTGGATTCCGTGAAGGATCTGGTGATGGCCCTCGGGATTTGCAAGGTGCCGTTGCGCGACTATGTTGCGATCGATGAAGTGCCGGTGCAGGTGGTCTGCATGGTGGCGGCGAGCAGCACGCAGCATCCGCAATATATCCGGGCGCTATCGGCCATCAGCTCCCGGCTGAAGGCGGTATCGGTCCGCCAGTCGCTGTTTGCCGCAACGAGCGCGGCGGCGGCTTATCGAGTCTTTGCGGGGTGACGCGGCGTTCGTTGCCTACCGCGAAATATGCGGTTAAACAGGAACCATTTTACGGCGCAATAATCGGCGCAGGTATAGCGGCCAATGAAATTTTTTAAACCGACAGCCAAACAAAAATCCGCTGCAACGAAACATCCCGACGTGGATTCGGAGCTCCATCAGTATCTGACGATCCGCCAGCAGCGGCACTGGATCTTTCCGCGCGCCGCGCTGGTCGGGCTGTGTGCCGGACTGGTTGCGCTGGCTTTTCGGATTGCGTTGACGGAAGCGGAGGCTTTCCGGGATCGGGTGATCGCCGCGTCGCATCAGCATCCCGCATGGCAATGGATGGTTCCGGTCCTGTTTACGCTGGTCGGCGCGGTTCTCTCGACGCTCCTCGTGCGCCGCTTTGCACCGGAGGCCTCGGGCAGCGGCATCCCGCATCTGGAGGCCGTTCTCCAGCGGTTCCGGAAGCTCGACTGGCGCCGCGTGCTGCCCGTTAAGTTTTTCGGCGGGATTCTGGCCATCGGCAGTGGACTGACGCTGGGGCGCGAAGGGCCGACGGTTCAGATGGGCGGCGCGGTTGGCGACGCTCTCTCCCGCCTGATGAAAGTCACCGCCCAAGAACGGCTCGTGCTCATTTCCTCCGGGGCCGGGGCCGGACTGGCCGCCGCCTTCAATGCCCCCTTGTCCGGTCTGGTGTTCGTGCTCGAAGAGGTCCGCCGCGATTTCCAGCCGGTCGTCTTCGGCGCGGCGTTTGTGGCGGCGGTCGTTGCCGACATTGTCGCGCGATGCGGCACCGGGCAGTTTCCGATTTTCTCCGTCCCGAGTTATGCCACCCCGCCGCTGACCGCCCTCCCGGCGTTTGCCGTTCTCGGAATCATTGCCGGTGTCATGGGCGTGGTCTTCAACCGCAGCCTGATGAAAACCTCCGAACTCTACGCCAAGCTCCCGCGCAAGTTCGCGCTGCTGGCGACCGCCGTCACCGGCGGCGCGGTTGGACTGATCGGCTGGTTTTCTCCGATCACGATCGGCAGCGGGCATAACCTGGCGGAGTCGGCCATGGCGGGGCACCTCGCCCTGGCGGCGATTCCGCTGTTTTTCGTTGCGCGCTTCATTCTGGTGTCGACCTGCTATTCAACCGGAGCGCCCGGCGGCATTTTTGCGCCGTTGCTCGTGTTGGGCGCGCTGCTGGGCCTCGCCGTCGGTCAGATTGCCCACGCGATCGCGCCGAGCATGGTTCCGGTTCCGGCCGTTTTCGCGGTCGTCGGGATGGCGGCCTATTTCACCGCGATCGTGCGCGCGCCGCTCACGGGCGTCATGCTGATTCTCGAGATGACCGGCAATTATTCCCAGATGCTTCCGTTGCTCATCAGCTGCTTCTGCGCCTACGCCGTGGGGGAGGCGCTCAAGGACATCCCGATCTACGAAGCCCTGCTGCAGCGCGATCTGGAGCGTAGCGACGATGTCGTGCTGCTGCGCGAACCCACCGTGGCCGAGTTTGTGATCGAAGAGGGCGCCCCGTTTGCCGGGCAGGATGTGCGATCGCTCGACCTGCCCGCCGGATGCATCCTCATCTCCTGCGCGATCGACAACCGCAAATGGGTTCCCGGACCCAATACCCGGCTGCGGGCCCATATGCGGATTACGGCCATCGTTGCGCCGGAAGCCTTCGGCGGGCTTGAGCTGCTGCGCATGGGGTGCACCCGTGAATAACCCCCCCTTTAAGGTTGAAAATCGCACCGGCAGATCGGCTTTTTCCGGCACGGAAGAAGCTGGAAATACAGCGGGTAGCACGTTACGTTGCCCCCCTAAATTCTTGCCGTTTGCAGGAAGATCGGGGAATTCCGCAAAATGGAGCAGTTGGTTATGCATGAAATTATGACGATTGAAGAAGTGGCCGCGTATTTGCGCGTTTCGGAGCGTACGGTCTACGACTGGGCGCAAAAGGGCGACCTGCCCGGCGGAAAGCTGGGAACCACGTGGCGCTTCAAGCGCGGGGACGTCGAACATTGGGTCAATTCCCGCCTTTCAAAGAAGCCGGCCGCGACCACGGGCGGCGTGGCCAGCAAGGCCACGCTTGCGGCCGATCGCGTGGTGATCATGGACCATGCCGACAAGGATACGATCCTGCGCAGGTTGGTCGACCTGCTGGCGGAATCGCCGTTGGTCCACAACCGCGACGAGCTGTTGGCGGGGATCTTCGCCCGCGAAGGGCTGATGAGCACCGGGATCGGGTTCGGGATCGGCGTGCCGCACGTGCGCATCGATTCGGTCTCCGATCTGGTCATGGCGGTCGGCGTCTGCAAGCGGCCCATCACGGACTATTCCTCGCTCGACAACGAGCCCGTTCACATCGTCTGCATGCTGGCGGCCCGGTCGGACCAGCACGCGAAATACATCCGCACGCTTTCGGCCGTCAGCAACCGCTTGAAGGATGCCGCGACGCGCGAACAGATCATCGCGTCCGATGATCCGGCGTTCGTCTATTCCATGTTGATCGAGGAGTAAACCGATGCCCGATATCGAACTAGGCGTCTTGGGGATACTCGGCATTTGCATTGCGGGAGGGATCATTGGGGCTTGGATTATCCAGAAGCTCAAGGTGCCGCAGGTGGTGGGCTATATCCTCATCGGCGTGCTGATCGGCGACACCGGCTTCGGCCTGCTGCATCCGGCCGACATTGCCGCGCTGCGCCCCTTCAACAATTTTGCGCTGGGGCTGATCGGCTTTTTGGTCGGCGGCGAATTGAGCGCGAGCATCTTCAAGAAATACGGCAAGCAGTTCACCGCCATCCTGATCGGCGAGGGGATCGCCGCGTTTGTGCTGGTGGGCCTCTCCTCGACGCTCATTCTCTATGCGGTCTGCCACGATTGGATCGCCGCCCTGGCGGGGGGCATCGTTTTCGGCGCCATCGCCTCGGCCACCGACCCCGCTTCGACCATCGACGTGCTGTGGGAATACCGCTCCGCGGGCGTGCTCACCACCGCCATCGTGGCCATCGTGGCGCTCGACGACGCACTGGCGATGACGCTCTACGGTCTGGGCACCAGCGTGGCGACCATCCTGGTGCAGGGGAACGAGGGCGGCCATTCCATCGGACTGACGCTGCTGCATACCTTTTTGGAGCTCGGCGGCGCCATCCTGCTCGGCGTGGTCTGCGGTTTCATTCTCGACTACATGATGAAATACCTGCCGCAGAACGAAAAGCGCCTCGGCATGTCGATCGGCATCCTGATGGTCTGCATCGGCGTTGCGGTGGCGTTCAAGGTGGACTTGATCCTCGCCACCATGGCGGTGGGCATCGTGCTGATCAACCGCGCGCCGAACCGCTCCAAGAAGCTGTTCGAAACCGTCCGCTCCTTTTCCACCCCGATCTACATCGTCTTCTTCGTATTGGTCGGCGCACGGCTTTCGCTGGACAACATGCCCGCCTGGGTGTGGGGACTGGTGGCCGCCTATGTCTTGATGCGCAGCCTCGGCAAATGGATCGGGGCCTACTGGGGCGGATCCATTTCCAAGGCCGAAAAACCCGTCCGGAAATATCTCGGCATGGCCATCTTTGCCCAGGGCGGCGTGGCCGTCGGCCTTTCGATCGTGGCCAGCCATAACCTCCAGCACATCGAGGTGGTCGAGGGGATGAGCCTCGGCGACATGATCATCTTCACCGTCACGGCCACCACGCTCTGCGTCCAGCTCATCGGCCCGGCCTTCGCCAAGCTCGCCATCAAGAAGGCGGGCGAGATCGGCCGCAACGTCACCGAAGAGGATGTGATGGCCGAGCTCAAGGTGGTCGATGTCGTTTCGACCATTGTTCCGCTGCAGGAAGGCACCCCGCTCGAAACCGTCGTCCAGCACTTCGCGGAGCAGGAAACCTTCGTCTATCCCGTCGTTTCCGCCGAGGGGAAGATCGTCGGCGTGCTCACCTTCGAAATGCTCAAGGAGCTGCTCAACGAGCGCGATACCTGGCAATGGCTGCTCGTCGGCGATGTCATGCAGCCGCTGCGCCACCGCCTCGTCTCCTCCATGAACCTCGGCGAGGCGTTGAAAGAGATGAACAACAACCAGATCGAAGCACTGCCCGTCATCGAAAACGAGGAGAACCAAAAACTGCTGGGGGTGCTCGATATCCGGGCCGCCCGCCGCAGCATCGGCGCCGAACTCGTCAAACGCCAAACCGCCGCCTGACCGGTTTTGAACGGTCGCAACGATAAAACCACAGGATGAAAAAATGAAAACCGGATTGGAAAAAACCACCGTCAAGGATATCGACTATCTCATCAATTCGTCGTGCTTGCGGGCCGATTGCGGCACCTCGCTCGAGAAGCTCGCCGACCTGCTCTGCAACTCCGACCGCTTCAAGGTCTATCTGGAAAACGCCGAGGGCCAGCTGGTCGGCGTCGTTCAGGCCAAGCAGATCGCCACCCGGATTCTGGAACTCTCGCGCCAGAAGAGCGATGAAGAGGATCTGCTGCCCGCCGTGGCCTACGTGCTGAACTTCTTAAACGGGCAGGATATCGCCGAACAGCCCATCTCCGTGCAGGCCGCCACGCCGCTGCGGGAAGTGCTCGATCTGATGCAGCTCAACCACATCCGCGAAATCGCCGTCGTCGACGAGGAGGGGTTCCTGATCGGGACGCTCGAAGCGAAAAACATTCTTTCGCACTATCTTCGGGCCAAGGCCGAAATGGAGCTCAAGGCCGAAGAGGGATAGCCCGCTATGCCGGCTCGGCGTTGTCGATCAGCAGACTGACGTCGTCGGGCGTTACGCGGAAAAAGCCTTCATCCACTTCGAAAAGCTGCGGGGCCGCGCCCGGATTTTCCAGGCCAACCGTCCCCGCCGCAACCCGCGCCAGCACGGGAATGTGGCCCGGATAAACCTGGATTTCGCCGCTTTCGGTCGGAATGGTCACCGCCAGCGCCGTCCCGTCGAAGACGACCCGCTTGGGGGTGATGATTTTCACGTTTAGTTTCGCGGCCATGCCTATGCCCCTTCAACGACTTCGGCGATGCTGCCCTTCATGTAGAAGTTGGCCTCGGGAACGGAGTCGTGCAGTCCGTCGAGAATCTCTTTAAAGCCGCGCACGGTCTCTTCGACCGTCACCTGGCGGCCCTGCTGGCCGGTGAAGACCTCGGCCACCGTGAAGGGCTGGCTGAGGAATTTCTGGATGCGGCGGGCGCGGTTGACGATCACTTTGTCTTCGGCGGAGAGCTCGTCGATCCCGAGAATGGCGATGATGTCTTGCAGTTCCTTGTAGCGCTGCAGGACGGACTGAACGCCGCGCGCGGTGTTGTAGTGTTCCTCGCCGACCACCTCGGGCGACAAAGCGCGCGAGTTGGAGGCCAGCGGGTCCACCGCCGGGAAAATCCCCTGCGCGGCCAGCGAGCGTTCGAGCACGATGGTGGCATCGAGATGGGCGAAGGTGGTGGCCGGTGCCGGGTCGGTCAGGTCGTCGGCCGGCACATAGACGGCCTGGAACGAGGTGATCGACCCCGAGTGGGTGGAGGTGATGCGCTCCTGC
>NZ_JBFJYW010000226.1:0-6544 GCF_041622395.1 Pontiella sp.
ACCGTGTGGTCGCCGCGGTCGAGAACGAGGAGGTTGTCCGCGACCTCGTAGTCGCCGACCTGTTCTCCCTTAACATTTTTCAAAGGTAGTTTACTCATGATAATCCCGCCTATTTTCTCTTGAGGGCTTCTTTGATGGTGACGATGCCGCCATTGGCGCCCGGAACCGATCCCTTCACGAGGATCAGGTTTTCTTCGGGACGAACCTGGATAACCTTCAGGTTCTGCGTGGTGACGCGCTTGTCACCCATCTGTCCGGGCATCTTTTTGCCCTTGAAGACGCGTCCCGGGAATTCGCACATCCCGATCGAACCCGGGCGGCGGACCCATCCACCACCGTGCGATGCGCGACCGCCGCCGAAATCGTAGCGCTTGACCACGCCCTGATAGCCGCGGCCCTTGCCGGTGGCAACGATGTCGACGTAGTTGACGCCTTCGAAGGCCGCCGCGGTCAGTTCGTCGCCCACGTTGACTTCGACTTCGTCCACGCGGAACTCGCGCAGAACGCTCTTGGCCGGTGCACCGGCTTTTTTCAGATGGCCGAGCGCCGGCTTGGTGAGGCGTTCTTCCTTCTGGGCGCCGTAGCCAAGCTGGACTGCCTTGTAGCCGTCCTTTTCGCTGTCCTTAAGCTGGGTGACCACGCAAGGGCCCGCTTCGATGACGGTCACCGGAACGGCGACGCCGTCTTCGGTGTAGACGGAGGTCATTCCGAGTTTCTTTCCAATCAAACCTTTCATGATTGCAACCCTCCTTAGATCTTAATGGTGATATCCACACCCGCCGGCAGGTTGAGCTTCTTGAGCTCGTCGACCGTCTTGATGGTGGGATCAATGATGTCGAGCAGACGCTTATGCGTGCGGATCTCGAACTGTTCCATCGACTTCTTGTTCACGTGCGGACTTTTGTTGACCGTGAAGCGTTCGATACGGGTCGGCAGCGGAATCGGGCCTGCAACGCGGGCGCCGGTACGACGTGCCGTCTCGACAATTTCAGTAGCCGATACGTCGAGCACGCGGTGGTCGAACGACTTCAGCCGAATTCTGATTCTTTGATTCGTCATTATTTTTCTCTCTCTAACGGTTAAGGATAGCGTCTGTCATATTGGGCGGAACCGGTTCAAACGCTTGCGGTTCCATCGAATAGCTCGCCCTACCCTTTGTTAAGGAACGCAAACTGGTTGCGTATCCGAAAACTTCGGCAAGCGGAACATCCGCTCGCACGACCTGCAGATCATTGGAAGATTTAATTTCGCGGACACGGCCGCGGCGGCTGTTGAGATCGCCCATGATATCGCCGAGATGTTCTTCGGGCGTTTCGATATCGAGGAGCATGATGGGCTCAAGCAACTCCGGTTTGGCATTTCCGACGGCGGCCCGCAAGGCCATGACGGCGGCGGAACGGAAGGCGACTTCGGAAGATTCCGTATCGTGGGCCTGTCCGCCAACCACCGTCACCTTGGTGTCGATGATGGCGAAGTTGCCGAGCACGCCGGTCATCAGGGCGTCGCCGATCCCTTCGCGAATTCCTTTGCGGAACACTTCGGGAATAATTTTTGTGGAAACATCGAAATCGATGGTGTTGCCGGCGCCGGCGGCGGCCGGGGACACCTGAATGGTCAGGCTGGCAAAGTGGTGCTCGCTGCCAATCTCGCGATCGAACGTAAAGCTGCCCTCGCCCGTGGCGGAGACGCCTTCGCGATAGGCGACCATCGGTTTGCCGGCATTGGCCTGGACCTTGAATTCGCGCAACAGGCGGTCTTTCAAAATTTCGAGGTGGAGCTCGCCCATTCCCTGGATAATGGTTTGGCCGGTCTCTTCGTGGATGGAGGTGTGGAACGTGGGATCTTCCTCGGCCAGGTCCTGCAGGGCGGCGACGAGGGCATCCTTGTCGGCGGTGCTGCGCGGCTCGATGGCCATCGAAATGACCGGCTCGGGGAACTCGATGTTCTCCAGCACAATCGGATCGTTCTCGGGGCAAACGGTATCGCCCGTGGTAAAGAGTTTTTGCCCAACCATTCCGCCGATTTCGCCGGAATAGAGCACGTCCACGTCTTCGCGGTGGTTGGCGTGCAGGCGCAGGAGGCGACCGATGCGCTCGCGCTTTTTCGTGCGCGGGTTGTAGATGTTCTGCCCTTTTTTCAGCTGGCCGGAATAGATGCGGACAAACGCCAGCTTGCCGACGAACTTGTCGCTCGCCATTTTGAAGACCAGCCCCGTCAACGGCTCGTAGTCGGATGCTTCGCGCTCGACCTTGGCTTCGGTCTTGACCGAAATGCCGGTGACGGGCGGAACATCGATCGGCGAAGGCAGCAAGGAAACAACGGCGTCGAGCATCGGCTGCACGCCCTTGTTTTTCAGGGACGAACCGATCAACACCGGAACGATCGCGTTGGCAATGGTGGCGCGCCGAAGGGCCGCAACCAGGGCCTGTTCCGAAACATCGGTGTTTTCCATGTAGGCTTCAAGCAGCTCTTCGTCGACCTCGGCAACCCGCTCGATCAGCTCGGCGCGGTAGGCCTCGGCATCCGCAGCCAAGTCAGCGGGAATCTCGACATACTCGACCTTGGATCCCATTTCGTCTTCGGAAAAGAGGATGCCGCGCATCCGGATCAAGTCAACGACGCCAGTAAAGGTGTCGGCGGTACCGATCGGCAACTGGATGGCGACGGCAGGAGCTTTGAGCTTGGTTTGCAGCTCGTCGAGCACCTTATAGAAATCGGCGCCCATCCGGTCCATCTTGTTGACAAACGCCAACCGCGGAACCTTGTATTTCGTGGCTTGGCGCCAGACGGTCTCGGACTGCGGCTGAACACCGCCCACGGCACAGAAAACGCCCACGGCGCCGTCCAGGACGCGCAGCGAGCGTTCGACTTCAACGGTGAAATCGACGTGGCCGGGGGTGTCGATGATATTGATTTGATGATCGCGCCAGAAACAGGTGGTGGCGGCCGACGTAATCGTAATGCCGCGCTCCTGCTCTTGGATCATCCAGTCCATCGTGGCGGTTCCGTCGTGGACTTCGCCAATCCGGTGGACCTTGCCGGTATAGAAGAGAATGCGTTCGGACGTGGTGGTCTTGCCCGCATCGATGTGGGCGATGATGCCGATGTTGCGGACCGCGGACAATGCATGCGCACGGCCTTCGGCTTCCCGTCGGGAAACCGAGCCTTTACCTGCTTTGTCCTTCTTCTGGTCCATTGAATGATTCATCTCTTTCCAACAACTGGAAGGTTCCACCCGGTGGAACCTTCCTTTCGATCGGCGACCCCCATCCGTTGGGGATTTCCTATATACCCAGCATTAACCGCGGTCTTACCAGCGGTAGTGGGCGAACGCCTTGTTGGCCTGCGCCATCTTGTGCGTGTCGTCGCGCTTCTTAATGGCGGCGCCTTGGCCCTTGAAAGCGTCGATCACTTCGTTAGCCAGCGCGCGGCGCATCGGAACGCCTTTGCGGTTACCGGCGAAGTTGATCAACCAACGGGTGGCGAGGGCGATCTGGCGCTTGGGTTTCACTTCCAGCGGAACCTGGTAGGTGGCACCACCCACGCGGCGGGACTTGACTTCCAGACGCGGGGAAACGTTTTCGATCGCGGTCGTGAATACGTGCACCGGATCTTCGTCTTTCAGCTGGGCCTTGATGTCCTCGAGGGCACCGTAAACGATTTTAGCGGCAACCGATTTCTTTCCACGCTCCATCACGCAGTTGATCATGTATGCAACCACCTGGCTGTTGTAGCGGGGGTCCGGAATCAGGTCACGCTTTTCTGCTCTATGTCTTCTGGCCATAGTTTAAATTCCTTATGCTTTCGGGCGCTTCGCACCATATTTGGAACGACCACGCTTACGGTCCTTCACTCCAAGACAGTCCAGCGCACCGCGAACGATGTGGTAACGAACACCCGGCAAGTCCTTTACACGACCGCCGCGAACCAGAACCATGCTATGTTCCTGCAGGTTGTGTCCTTCGCCGCCGATGTAGGCGTTGACTTCGCGACCATTGGTCAGGCGAACGCGGGCGACTTTACGGAGTGCCGAGTTCGGCTTTTTCGGGGTCTGGGTTTTAACCAGCAGGCAAACGCCGCGACGCTGCGGACAGGTTGCCAGCGCGGGCGACTTGCTCTTTTTCTTCTGAAGCGCACGCGGTTTTCTTACCAATTGATTGATTGTAGGCATAAATATCCCTTCCTATAAAAAAGACAAGCGCAGGACAGTAGACATCTACCACCGGCACCGCAAGCGAAACATTCAACAAATTTCGCCTTAATTACGTAGGCTTCCCGACCATCGAAAAACCCTGTTCCCACGAACCGCCTCTAACTTAACCGCGGAAGCTGCGGGAAAAACCCCGCCGATGCCGCGTTTCAGATCGAAACCTAATCCGGATCCAATTGGATTGCCGGTGCGTTCATGGTTACGAATGAACCTCCAAAAAAAACAGAAGACACGGAAAACGCCAACAGCAAATTCCCATCACCCCATAGCCTCTTGGAAGCCATCCCATCGCCCGCCGGAAACCGCCAGCCACTTCGATATAGAGGAAGACGCATAAGCAACCGTAGATTAATCAGTCGCAGCGATCGCGTCCTCCCGCAATCCCCAAAACAGCGCGAAAGGACGAGCAACATAACGAAACCGGCACCAGATGCCAGCGAAAAGTTTCGCTTTTTCGCTGGACGGATCAAGGAATCGGCCAGCACCCAAATGCCCCGCCCTGCCCAGGCGGCCGTTGCCCCTCGCGCGCGAGCGGCATTAAGCAAGTCCGTCCTGGCTCTTTCCCATATCCATACGCCTCCCCAAAAATCGACAAAAGACCTCATAGCAGACCAGGAAACAAATCGGCGCCGCCCCTTTTTTCTTCTCCCCGTGAAAAGAAATCGCGTCGGCCCGTTATCCCGGCAAAAGCAAACAAGAAACACCGATTTCTTGCAAAACGCTCAATGTTATCGGCAAAAAGGCCTTCCGGTAGGCAGCGATTTCCCACCCCCAACCCCCCCCTCTCGCGACCACCCCCGAATAATAATTGAAGATTTCCTTCGCTTATTGCCCGGGAACAGGTTAGACACAGCCTTCATTCAACTTAAGGAATAGAAATGAATACAGGTACAGTAAAATGGTTCAGCGCTGAAAAGGGCTTTGGTTTCATCACTCCCGATCAAGGCGGAACCGACATGTTCGTGCACCACTCGGAAATTCAGGTTTCAGGATACGCCTCCCTCGATGAAGGCCAGAAAGTATCCTACGAAGTGGGTCAGGGACAGAAAGGTCCTTGCGCCACCAACGTGGTTCCAATGTAAGACCTCAGACCTAACCGTTTGAATGAAGGCGCCCATCAGGGCGCCTTTTTTATTGCCGCCACCTTCCCGCGGAACATTGCGCCTCCCTATGCCGGGCCGCTTCCGGCCAAACCGATTCATCCCTCGCCTACCGGCAAGAGCGAACCCAGCGCCCTCCGCGCCAACGGAACAAAAATACCGGCAACAAGAACCGGCCTGCGGGATTTGCCGCCCGGAGCGGGATTGCCGCCCCCCGAGGTCACGAACGGCGACATGCTCCAGCCACGCCTTCCCGGCTCGCGTCGAACTCCGTTTTCACCCACACGCTCCGCCCAAACAAAAAGCCGAACTCATAAAGTTCGGCTTTTGTAGATTTGGTGCTCGGGGTGGGATTCGAACCCACACGGGATTTAACTCCCACAAGGCCCTCAACCTTGCGTGTCTACCAATTTCACCACCCGAGCGATATTGTGAAATAAGGTGGTGGAACATACCCACGCCGGGGTGGTGGTGCAAGCGGTAAAATCAAAAAAAATCACTTCTTCCAACCCGCCCCCTGCCGTCCTGGCCCAAACCCCGGATTTCCAAGCGGCTAAACCAACCTCCGACCAACCATTCTTGCACCTTCCGGGGCAGTTTTGGCGGGTTGGTCTTTGCAGACCGGTCAACGCGCGCTATGGTCTCGATCATCGGTCGATGACGAGAAAGGACGAAGCGATGAAGACAAAGAAGGTGCTCAAGATTTTTTTCGGACTGCTCGGGGGGTTGGTTCTGGCCATTCTCCTCACGGTGCTTTTCTGGTTGGGCCCAACGCTGAAGCTGGTGGCGCAGACAATCGGGCCCAAGGCGCTGGGCGTTCCCGTAAAGATCGAGCGCCTGTCCATCAATCCCCGCAAAGGCACCATCCAGCTCTCGGACCTATCGATCGCGAATCCGGATCTATTCGGCCAGTCCAACGCGGTATCCATCGCAAGCCTGGACATTGCAATCGATATGGGCTCGATCCTCACCAAGACGGTCGTCGTCCACCAGGTGCGGATCAACAGCCCGCACTTCATTTATGAACAAAACCCGTCCACCGACAACATTTCCGAGTTTCTCGCCAGCATCCGGTCGTTCGCCGACATCGACCCTTCGGCTCCCCCGAAAAAGGAGAAGCCGAAGAAAAGCAACCGGAAGGAGCCCAAAAAGGTGATCGTGGAATCGCTCCAAATCAACGATGTGCAGGTGCGCCTGGCCAACACCCACGACAGCAAGCTGGACGTCGGCGCAG
>NZ_JBFJYW010000227.1:0-6517 GCF_041622395.1 Pontiella sp.
CGCATCGACATCGACCTCGCGCAACGTTTTTTGCGAACTCTTCTTTTCGCCGATGAGCGCGGTGATCGGGACCGGGGTATAGTCGAGCAGGCTTTCGGCCATGTGGTCCATGTTGTGGCGTTGGTCGGGGTCGATCAGATAGTGCGCGAGCATGGTGTCGAGCAGCTGGCCGCGGACGTCCACGCCGTGCCACTTCAGGACGCTGATGTCGTACTTCAGGTTTTGCCCGACCTTGCGCACATCGGGGTTTTGCAGGAGCGGCAGAAAGGGTTCGAGTGCAAGCAAGGCCTGTTCGCGGTCGGGCGGCAGGGTGACGAACCACGCTTCGTGCGGCTTGATGCAGAACGAGATGCCGATCAGTTCGGCCACGCGAACGTCGAGCCCGGTGGTTTCGGTGTCGAAGCAGACCTCGTAGCAACCGGCCAGCTTTTCGGCCAGCGCCGCGCGCTGGGCGGCGGTGGTGACGAGGTGATACGTATGCTTCACATCCTTGATCGTCTTGAACGACGGCACGGGTTCCAGCATTTCCGGATGCTGTGCGGCGGCGAACTCGAACAGGTCGCCCTGGCCTTCGGTGACCGCCGCGACCGCGACGGATGCCGGGGTGGGCGACTCGCCAAAGAGGCGCTTGATCAGCGACTTGAATTCCAGCTCGGTGAACAGGATTTTTAGTTGGTCGTCGTTGCGCTCGCCCATGATCAGCTCGTCGGGCGATTCCTTGACGGGAACATCGCACTTGATCGTTACGAGTTTTTTGGAGAGCAGGGCGGCGTGTTTGTTTTCCTCGACCTTCTCCTTCTGCTTGCCTTTAAGCTGGTCGGTGTTTTGGAGCAGGTTTTCGATGGAGCCGAACTGGGCCACCAGCTTTTCGGCCGTCTTGGGGCCAATGCCGGGGATGCCGGGAATGTTGTCGGCGGTGTCGCCCGCAAGACCGAGGATATCGATGACCTGTTCGATCTTTTCGATGTTCCACTGTTCGAGGATTTTTTTGACGTCCAGCAATTCGGCGTCGCCGCCGCTGCGGCCGGGCTTGAGCATGAAGGTGTGCTCGTCGACCAGCTGGGCATAGTCTTTGTCGGGCGTAACCATGTAGGTGTCGTAGCCCTGCTGCTCGGCCTGGCGGGCGAGCGTGCCGATCACGTCGTCGGCCTCGAAGCCGGGATATTCGAGCACGGGAATGTTGAAGGCGTTGAGCAGATTGCGGATGTGCGGCACGGCGGTGCGGATGCCTTCGGGCGTTTCGTCGCGCGTGGCCTTGTATTCGGGATATTCTTCGTGGCGGAAGGTGGGGCCGTGGGTATCGAACGCAACGGCGATGTGCGTCGGCTCGTAGGTGTGCATGATGTCGAGCAGCGTATTGATGAAGCCGAACACCGCCGAAACGTTTTCGCCCTTGGAGTTGATGCGCGGATTGCGGATGAGCCCGAAATAGGCGCGGTAGACGATGGCCATGCCGTCGATCAGGAAGAGTTTTTTCTGCATTTGCGAATCCTTTCTAAAAGCTATTGATGAGAATCGATGAAGCCTAGAGGATCCGCCGATTGTTTGGGAGGCTTTGCGCAAGGTTTTTAACGGCCTGCGCCAAAGCGCGGGCGGACTCGCCTCGGGTTGCGTTTGACTTTCGGGAGGCGGGAATCTATAAACGCGCGCCTTAACGATACAGCACCAAAAAGGTCTGCTTGAGGAGCGAGGTAGCCATGTTTTCAACCCAAAAAAAGAAAACCGTCTGCAAGGTACTGGACGTACGCCGGCTGACGGACTCAACGGCCGTGTTGCGGTTCGAACGGCAGGGGATGGAGTTCGAGCCGGGACAATACATCCGCGTCGGCGTTGCGGGCGATGATGAAATCCGCGACTATTCGGTCTATTCCGGCAGCTCGAAAGATCATCTTGAAGTGCTCGTGCGGCGGGTCGAGGATGGTTTGGTTTCGAAACAACTCTGCGAGCTGGTTGCTGGCGACGACGTGAGCGTGGGCGGGCCCTATGGCCACTTCAAGCTGATCGAGCAACTGCGCGGCAAGCCGTTGCTCTTCGTTGCGACGGGCACGGGAATCTCGCCGTACCATTGTTTTGTCGAATCCTATCCCGAGTTGGATTTCCGCCTGATCCACGGCACGGCCATGCAGGACGAAGCCTACGATGCGGCCGGCTACGGCGACCGCTATTTCCACTGCGTGTCGCGGGAAGACGGAGGCGACTTCCGCGGCCGCGTCACCGAATACCTGCGCACCCTCGAGGTGCCGCCGGAAACCAATGCGTTTCTGTGCGGCAACTGCGACATGATCTACGAGGCGTTCGACCTGCTTCAGGAAAAAGGCCTGCCGACCGCCCAGATCCATACGGAAGTTTATTTTTAATTTTTTGACGAGTGAAACGAGATGAAGTGTTGCGTAGTTACGTTAGGGTGCCAGATGAACCAATCGGATTCGGAGCGGATCCGCAGTGTCATCGAAGGCATGGGATTCGAGATGGTCGACACCGAAGAGGAGGCCTCCCTGATCGGCGTGGTCGCCTGTTCGGTTCGCCAGAAAGCCATCGACAAGGTCTATAGCAAGATCCGGAAGTGGAACCAGTGGAAGAACGAAAAGCCGCTGGTGACCTTCGTCTCCGGTTGCATTCTCCCGGCCGACGAAGAAAAATTCCTGAAACAGTTCGATCTGGTATTCCGCATGAACGAGCTGCCGGACCTGCCGGACATGCTGCACCAATGCGGAGTGGCCTCCGAGTTTTCCGCCAAGCATCCCTTCAACGACCTGCACCGCGAAGACGAGCGCACCGATTTCTGGCAGATCGATCCGACCTATAGTTCGGATTTCGATGCCTTCGTTCCGATCCAGAACGGGTGCGATAAGTTTTGTTCCTACTGCGCCGTGCCCTACACGCGCGGCCGCGAAGTGTCGCGCGCCAGCGAAGACATTTTGGCCGAAGTGCGGCGCTTGGTGGAGCGCGGGGTCAAGGCGATCACGCTGCTTGGCCAGAACGTCAATTCCTACGGGCTCGACAAGAAGGGCCAGGAGATTTCGTTCGCCCAACTCTTGCGCAAGGTCGGCGAATTGGGCCAGGCCAGCGGCAAGGAGTTCTGGGTCTACTTTACCTCGCCTCACCCGCGCGACATGACGCGCGACGTGATCGAGGCCATCGCCGACTACGACTGTCTGGCCAAGCAAATCCATCTGCCGCTGCAGAGCGGCGACGAGAAACTGCTGCGCCGCATGAACCGCAACCACAGCATCGAAGACTATCTCAAAATCGTGGACGACATCCGCGAACTGTTGCCGACCGCCACCCTGTTCACCGACATCATCGTCGGCTTCAGCGGCGAGACCGACGAGCAGTTCGAAAACAGCGCGAAGGTGATGGAGCGGGTCGGCTACAACATGGCCTATGTTGCGAAGTATTCCCCCCGCGTCGGCGCGCGCTCGGCGCGCTGGGAGGACGACATCTCCCCGCAGCTGAAGAGCGAACGGTTGGCCAGGCTCAGCGAAATCCTCAAGCGCACCTCCAAGGCACACAACGATGCGATGGTCGGCAAGACCTACCGCGTGTTGATCGAGCGCGTTGACCCGCGCATGGCCAGCGCGCTTTCCGGCCGCACCGAGGGCAAGTTGCCGGTCCGGGTCGTCGATGCCCCCGCCGAGCTTGTCGGCACGTTCCAGGAGGTGGAAATCACCTCCGCCTCGGAACTTTCATTGACGGGCCGGCTGGCTTAGCGGCGAAAAAAAAGGCGATCCGAACGGATCGCCTTTTCAGTTCCCACCGAGTGGAAACTAGCCTTTGACCATGGCGTTGATCGACGCTTCGGCCACTGCCCAGTAATCGGCGGGGTTCTTGGCAAACCCATCGTTTTCCGCGGCGAAGTATGCAGCCTGTTCGATCATCGAATAGACCTGCTCGTTGGTGTACTTCACTTTGGCGGCTTTCTTTGCAGCAGCCTTCTTGGCCGGTGCCTTCTTCGCGGCAGCCTTCTTGGCCGGTGCTTTTTCCGCATCAACCGTCTTGGCCGGTGCCTTCTTCGCCGCAGCCTTCTTGGCCGGTGCTTTCTTTGCTGTTTTCTTTGCAGCCATTGTTTTTCTCCTGATTTCTTCTTCTCCACGCCGTTACTGACGTGATGCGGTTACAAGTAATCGCTTGTTCCCGGGTTGTAAATACTTCCTTCGAAAAATTTGTATTAAAGCAAGTGAGCGTTGTTTTATGTTGGTGCTTGCGTTGTTGGGCAATTGGTGTACTCGTTGGGGCAAAGACAGGTTGGAGAAATCAGGATATGGCGTTTCAAGGGGATAAGAAAGAGGGCACTTGGCTATTGGCCAAGGCCGAGAACAAACTGAAGAACTGGCTTGTGCCGAAGGTGCCCAATAACATCGAAACCTACCACCTGACCATGACGACGTTGCTGTGGTGCGCACTGATCATTGCGTTCAGTTTTTTGGCGAACTACTCGGTCCATTGCCTGTGGGTGGTCTCGTTCGCGATCTTCGGGCAATACATCACCGACCTGCTCGACGGCGAGGTGGGACGCCGGCGCAACACGGGCCTGATCAAGTGGGGTTACTACATGGACCACTTCCTCGACTACCTGTTTCTTTGCTCGATCCTCATCGGCTACGGCCTGATGGTGGAGGATCACAACAAGTATCTGCTTTTCTACATCCTCGCGCTGTTCGGCGCGTTCATGGTCAACTCGTTCCTGTCGTTCGCGGCGACGGGCGCGTTCAAGATCGCCTATCTGGGCGTTGGCCCAACCGAGATGCGGCTGGTGTTCATCATCGCGAACACGTTGATCATTCTCTTTGCGGGGCGTTTCGAGATTGCGCGCGTCTTGCCGTTCGTATTGGCCGGGGCCACCTTCGCGCTGTTCGTTACGGTCTACCAGACGCAGAAGCTGCTATGGAAGGTCGACATGGAGAACAAGCGCAAGAGCGAGCGATAGCCGGCGGCGCGGCTACCAATCGGAATGCTCGCCCCGGTTGAAGCGATAGACGAGACCGAGGTTGACGCTTTGGTCGTAGGAGCCTTCGGTCACGCCGTAGCAGTTGATCCAGTCGGCCTGCAACGCCAGCTTGGGGTGCAGTCTGCAGTGAAGCCCAAGCCCGCCGTTGAGCTGGAACGTCTTTTGGAAGCGGTCTTCCTCCCAGACCTGCTCGCCGAATCCGGCGGTGACGTAGGGCCGGAAACGCTGGTCCGTGTTGAGATAAAACTGGGTGTCCAGGCTATAGGTTTCGAACCGGTGCTCCAGCCCCGTATCCTCTTCTTCAAGATCGCCCCAGGCATAGGCCAGACGCGACGAGATGCGCGGCGTGAAATAGAGCCCGAGCGATGCTTTGTAACAGATGCCGTTTTTCACGCCCCAATGGTTGTCGAGGAATTGATAGCTGCTCCCGCCGGCAATGCCGACTAGGCCCGAGTCGACCGGGTCGGCGCGGTATTGCGGTAGCTCCTTGGCGGAGCCGAGCTGCGACGGCCCGGAAACTCCGAGCGGAATGTTCATGTGGAACATGATTTGATGGTCCACCTGGCCGTCTTTCTTTTCCGGCACATAGGTAAAGTAGCCGTAGCCGGCCTTGATCAAGTCGTGGCCGACCACGCGGTTGACTCCGGTGCCCAGCGCGTCGATCGGGTCGAGCAGGAAAAGGGAAACGCCGCCGAGCGCTTTCGAGCCCAGCACCCGGTTGTGGTTGTCGCGGATGCCCATCTCGGTTTGGTAGGCCCATTCGCCGTAGACCCAGCCGAGAACGGGCGTCATCACCAAATCCTGGATCGACGGCACCTCGGCAAAGCATTCAACGCCGTATTCCCAGTAGAAGGACGACATCAGCGTGGAGTAGATGAACGAGTCCCACTGGCGATAGCCGGACTTGCGGGCCACCTGATAGTAGACGCCGCCGCAATAGGTGTGGCCGATCCAGTTGATGTACCATTCGTCGCGATCCCAGCGCGGCCCCTTCTTCACGTTGTCCACCCACTTCTGGAAAATGTTATCCTCCGTTTCCCAGCCCGTGAAGCTTTCCGGAAGCACGGCCAGTACGCCGACCACGGCAACCCCGTAGCCGAAGATCGATTGGGTTTGCGACCACGTGCGCGCGGCGTCTTCGCCATGCTGCGGATTGAACAAGGTGATGCGGAACGGGGCGTCGTAGAGGCTGGTGCCGACCGGCAAGGCGGTGTAGTAGGAATTCGTGACCGGGGGATCCGTGGGAGGCGGGGTGCCCGTTTGCCCCGCGGCAACGCGAAGCAGTCCGATGCCCAGTAGCACGACGATCGCGCCGTTCGTTCTTCTCCAAAATTCAATCACCATCGGACTCCATCTCCCTGACAAATCCCGACAACCTAGTGAATCGAAATTGGCACTTCAAGTGCCTAACGTCTTTTTGCGTTCATCAAGAAACCGTCATACCCCGGGGCCGGGAAATCCCCCGTATCCCGGGGCGGGCGACCTGCCGGAAAAAGAGACGGAGCGCCCGCTCGACTTGCCACCGCCGCTCCTATAGTTTTCGGCGCTATGTTAAATTTCTTAAGAGGA
>NZ_JBFJYW010000228.1:0-6509 GCF_041622395.1 Pontiella sp.
GAGCCCGGCGAAGGGGACGCGGCGAAACCCGCGCCCGCCAAGGCGAAACCGGAACCCGAAGAGAAATAAGTCGAGATTCGCGAGGCGTGAAGTTCACGCTTCCCCCCTCTCTTCACTATGTCCAACCAGATCCAGATCAACCAACAGCTGATGGAGCGCGAAGACCGACTGGTCGAGGTGTTCGAGCTGGAACGGCAGATCAACGCCATTTTAGGCGGCGATCCGTTCCCGCTTGCGCCGCCCGACGGCCTGCCGTCGCTCCAAAAGCGCAAGAAGCCCGCGCGCAAAGCGGCCGCGCCGGCGGCGGCCCCGTTGCGCTTGCGCAAGCTGGATCTGGAATCGGAGTCGGCCTACCGCATCGTCTACCGCGACGGCGAGCTGGAGAAGACGGAAATCCACCTCGACCCCAAGCCGTTGACCGCGCTGGCCAGCACCCCGCTGCCGCACATCGACGTGTTGCGCATTGAAACGGTCCGTTGCGAGGCGCGCGACCGTTGGGAGACGGTGGAACAGCTCCTCCCCTGATCAACCTCCCGTTACCGCCCGATTCGCGGCCCGCGAGACGACGAAAGGAACAGCATGAAGTTTGCAAAGATGTTGGCGCTCCTGCTTGCCGCGCTGTTGGCGGGATGCGCATCGGTCAAGCGGCTGCCGCCGCCGGACCACTATGCGACGCTGGCCGGGATTCCCGGCATACCCGACGTGCGCGTGTGGGGCGACAACGGAACCATTGTCGACCAGAACGGGCTGCGGCTCCTGCGGCAGCGAATGGCCGAAGATCCCGACTTCGACCCCCAAGCCCCGATCCATTTCCTGGCGATTTCGGGCGGCGGACAGAAGGGCGCCTTCGGGGCCGGCCTCCTTTCGGGCTGGACCGACTCCGGCACCCGCCCCGAGTTCCGCATGGTGACGGGCATCAGTACCGGATCGCTACTGGCCCCGTTCGCCTTCCTCGGCCCGGAATACGACCGGGCCATCCAGGAAATGTACACCCGCTTCTCCACCAAGGATGTGCTCAAACACCGCTTTTTCTCCGGCTTGTTCACGGGCGATTCGATGGCCGACAACGCGCCGTTGCGCAACATTGTCGAAACTTATTTCACGCCCGTTGAAATGGAGAAGGTGGCGCGGGAATACGGGCGCGGGCGGTGGTTGCTGGTGGGCACCACCTATCTCGACGTGCAGCGCCCGGTCATCTGGAACATCGGGGCCATCGCGTCCAGCGGACACCCGGATGCCTACGATTTGATCATCGATGTGCTGCTGGCGTCTTCCGCGATCCCCGGTGTCTTTCCGCCGGTCTATTTCAAGGTGGAGCGCAACGGGCAAACCTTCGACGAACTGCACGTCGATGGCGGCGTCACGACCCAGGTGTTCATCAGTCCCGTTTCCTACAATATGGAAGACGCGCTGAAACGCGCCGGGTTCGAGGGCGAAGCGCATGTCTACCTCATCCGCAATGCGAAGGTGTCGCCGGAGATCGAACATTTGAAACCCAAAACGGTACCGATCCTGACGCAATCGCTGGCGACGTTGCTGCGCGCGCAGGGGCTCGGCGACATGTACCGGATCTACCAGAATGCGCAAATCAACAACATGGCATACCACGTGGCCTACTTGCCGGACCACTTTCGCGACGAGCCCGACGACCTCTTCAACATCGAATACATGAGCGCGCTGTTTCAGCTGGCCTACACCCAGGCGCAAAACGGATATCCCTGGGAAAGCAAGCTGCCCGAGTTCAAGCAGGTCGGCGGGCTAGGCAAAGAAGAGACCGGCATTTTGGAACGTTAGGCCGGCCAGCCGCTCTTCGGAGATCCCGCGCAGTTCGGCGGCTTTCGCCAGCACCAGGCGGACGTTGGCGGGTTCGTTCAGCGGGCCGGCGGCGGAGGCGGGCAGGATGTCGGGCGCATCGGTTTCGATGAGGATGCGGTCGTCCGGCACGGCGCAAATGGCGGCGGCGGCCTTGCGGTTGTTCGGACGGGTGATGGAGCCCGAGAACGAAATGTAGCCGCCGCGTTTCACCAATTCCCGGGCCACCTCGGCCGAGCCGCCGAAGCAGTGGATGAGCATGCCGCGCGGCAGCTCGCCGAAGCCATCGAGCAGTTCGATCAACCGTCCCCAGGCCTGGCGGCAGTGGATCGAAACGGGACGCTGCAGGCGGCGGGCGATTTCGAGTTGATCGAGAAAGACGGCTTCCTGATCGGCGTCGTCGCGGCCCTCGATGGCCTGGTCGATGCCGATTTCCCCCACCCCGGCGGCCGGATGTTCCAGCAAAAGTTGCTCAAGCGTTTCGGCCCAATGGGGCGTGCGTTCGCCGATGAACCACGGATGCAGTCCAAACGACGGGACAACGCCGGGGTAGCGTTCCATCAGTTCCACCACCTGCGGCCAATCGTTTTCGCGGCACCCCTTGACGCCCATGGCAACCACTCCCGCGGCGGCGGCGCGGTCCATCACCGCGTCGATCTGCGCGAACAGGCGTTCGTCCTGGATGTGGTTGTGGCAATCGAACAGTTTCAGGCGCGGGCTTCGGACGGACATAAAAAAACTCCTGGGCTACATGAACGGGCGCGCCCAACCGAAGAAGGCTTTGATGAGGCGCGTCTGGATGACCGTGCCGGCTTCGGGGACTTCGGGGAAATAGCCGACGTCGACATAGTTTTGCCGGAAGTCGGGGTCGCGCGGGGAAAGCGGGTTGCAGTCCGTCTTCAGCTCATAGTTGGTGGTGTAGCGATAGGGCCAGATATCGAAGACGGGCAATGCGGCGGAGATGGCGCCGATGAAGCCGCTGAAGCGGGAGATGACCGGGGTCTTGGGTCCTTTGCTGACGGTCCAGGCATTCTGCGGTTCGCAGGCGTTGAGGATCCGCTTTTCGAGTTCGAGCGCCACCGCTTCGTCGTGGATGAAGACGCCGCACTCGGTGTTGAGCTTGGCGGAGCGCGGATCGAAGTTGTGCGAACCGATCAGCGCCACCTTGCCATCGAGCACGAAGGATTTGGCATGGATGCAGAGCAACGGGCCGACCCGTTCGATCTGTTCGATGTCTTCGCGGTTTTCAATGCCCGACTGTTCGATGACGCGGTCGACGATCGCATCGAGTCCGTGGACATAGCGCGGCCGGTCGCCGGGATAGGGCTTGGACTCGTAGATGTCGATGCCGGTTTTTTTGTAGAGCTCCTTGCGGTGCTTGAACGAGAGGGCATAGACGTGCAGGTGGTCGGCCGCGGCCAGGCTGTTGCTCGATGCGACGATCCGGAAATCGGGATGCTTGGAGCGGATCCGATTGATGCCGCGCCGCTGGTCGCGGCTATAGATGAGGTAGGGGGTTTGGTAGACGAGGCGGTCCTGCCCGCTACGGAGCACAAATTCGAACCAATCGTCGAAATCCATCCGCTCCTTTTTGCCGCTGAACTTGCGCGGGGTGTCGTAGGCAAACCGCACCTCGTCGGCTTCAAAGACCTGGATCGTGGGCCGCACCTTCGAGAGGGACCTGGCGTTGGCCAGCGCATCGATCTCGGCGAATCTCCAGGCGTCGGCCGGGTCGGCCAACGGATCGCCGCCGTTGGTCAAGCGCTCGAACGCCTGCCGCACATCGAGCAGCTGCGTGAGGAACACGGCGTTCTTGTCCTGCCAGAACAGCTCGAAGGATTCCTGCATGTCGCCCACCGACGGGCCGGCCACGACGACGTCGCGGTCGCGGAAAAGGAAATCCGGGTTCCGGTCGTAGTATTGGCCGCTATAGTTGCGGCCGCCGGCAACCCCGATCTGGCCATCGATCAGCAGCAGCTTGTTGTGCATGCGGCGGTTCAGGTGCCGGGTTTTGAACAGCAGGTTGTCCCAGGCGCCGATGCGGCCGATGACCGAGGCCTCGCCGAGCGGCTTGTAGAGGCAGATCTCCAGGTTGCGGTGGGCGCGCGCCATGCGGGCGAGCACACGGGGCGAAGCCGGCATGTTCAGCGCATCGATCAGCACCCGCACCAGCACGCCGCGCTCGGCGGCCTTCACCAGTTCGTCGAACACGAAGCGGCTGGTGGGGTCGTCCTTCCAGATGAACGTCTGGATGTCGATCGATCGCACGGCGGCGCGGATGAGGTGGATGCGGGCCAGCAGGGCATCGTCGCCCAGCTCCAGCAGAGCGACATACTCGGCGGTGCTTCCGGCCGCGCGATGCGCCCGCGCCCGGGCCGCCAGCTCCTGGAATTCGGACGGGATGGGCTGGGCGATTTCGATGTCGTTGCGCTTCAGCCGCTGGTAGCGGAAGGCGTTCTCGAGCTCCCGCTCCGGGATGCTCGTACAGCCGGCCAAGCACACGACTCCCAACAGCAAAAGTTTTTTAGCTCCACACATCGGACTTCACCTTATACATTGTGGAACATGAAGCAAACCATTCTCTATTTAGCAATCGCGCTGGCGGCCTGTGCCAGCGGCCGCACGTGGACGAATACGCAGGGCAAAGAGGTGGAGGCCGAGGTGGTGAAGGTCAACGCCAACAGGACCGTCATGCTCAAAACCTCCCGCGGGAAAACGGTCACGGTTCCGTTCGACACGTTTGTTGCCGCCGATGTGAAACACCTCGAAGACCTGCTCGCGGCGCCGGCCCGCGGCGACCTCCATGCCGTGCCGTGGAACGAACTCAACGAGCTGTTCGGCCGGCAAATCTGGCAGGACGACCACCTGTGGGACGATGCAACCGGCGCGGCCGCCAAGCGGATGGGCCTGAAGAAGGAATCGAGAACCGCCTTCATGGAAAACCACCGCGCCTACCCGCTCGGTCGGGAAAACATTCTGGACGAACCCGTCTACACCGCCGCGCTCTACGGCGGGGAAGAAAACGCCGCCAGCATTTCGTTCGTCTTCCTGAACCTCGGCGACATGCCCATGCCCGGCGGCGCCGTCAGCCCGAAAACCATCAAGGAGATGGCCCAGAAGATCGAAGATTGCGGACGGCACATACACGACGTCCTGGTCTCCAAGCTCGGCGAACCCAAGCGCGATTCCCTGGGCAAAGGCGACATGCGCGAGAAGGTCTGGCGCTGGGATTGGAACGACCACGCGATCATGCTGGCCGAGGCCGAGGGCAAATATGTTGCCCTGCGCATCATGCCCACCGAGCGGGCCGACCGCGCCGGCCGGGTGGAGAAGATCACCGAGAGCGAACTCAAGCAGCGCATGGCCTCATGCGTCGAACGGCGCGACAACGGCGACGTGATCATCCGGAACATTCCCATGGTCGACCAAGGCCCGAAGGGCTACTGCTCGCCGGCGACCTGGGAGCGCTATTTGCGCTTCATGGAAATCCCGGCCGACATGTATCTGCTGGCCCTCGCCGGCAATACCGGCATCGGCGGCGGCACCAACATGGAAGACATGCTCAACGCGACCAAGTCGCTCATCTCCTCCAATGGCCGCGAGCTGGACCCCATCAGCGGCTCGCTGGCGCCGGAAGATCTTGCGGAGTACATCGACCAGGGGCTTCCGATCATGTGGCGCTTCCTGAGCACCCCCTCCTTCCAACTTTCCGCCAACAACAACACCGCCCGGCGCAACGGGAAAGAAGTGAAAAACAAAAACGACTCCGGCCAGGCCGAGGATACCGGGGCGGGCGGACACATCTGCCTGATCATCGGCTACAACCGGCAGACCGGGGAAATCGCCATCTCCGATAGCTGGGGCCCCAAATTCGCCGAACGCTGGGTCTCGGTCTCCGATGCCCAGCGGGTCTCCTACGGCGCCATGAACGTGATCAAGTGGTAGAAACTGCCCGTATTTCGCGACCGGTCCTCGCGGAATTCTAAGGCTTATTTGATTGCGGCCCTTTGGGGGCGCGGATATATTCGGCGCTCGTTTTTAAGGGAAATCTTTATATTCAAACAACTACAAGGAGACTGGTTATGTCAGAAATCATTGATGTATTGGCACGTGAAATTCTCGACTCCCGCGGCAATCCCACCCTCGAAGTCGACATCACGCTCGACTCCGGCGCAACCGGCCGCGCGGCTGTTCCGTCCGGTGCTTCCACCGGCGTCAACGAAGCGCTCGAACTGCGCGACGGCGACAAATCCCGCTACCTCGGCAAGGGCTGCGAAAAGGCCGTTGACAACGTCAACGACATCATCGCCCCGGCCATCATCGGCATGGACGCCATCGACCAGGTCGGCATCGACAACCTGATGATCGAACTCGACGGCACCAAGACCAAGTCCAAGCTCGGCGCCAACGCCATGCTGGGCGTCTCCCTGGCCGTTGCCCACGCCGCGGCCGACGAACTCGGCATTCCGCTGTTCCGCTACATCGGCGGCACCAACGCCAAGGCTCTGCCGGTTCCGATGATGAACATCATCAACGGCGGGTCCCACTCCGACGCCCCGATCGCCTTCCAGGAATTCATGATCCGCCCCATCGGCGCTCCGACCTTTAAAGAAGCCCTGCGCTGCGGCGCGGAAGTATTCCACGCGCTCAAAGCCATCATTAAGAAGAAAGGCCTCTCCACTGCAGTAGGCGACGAA
>NZ_JBFJYW010000229.1:0-6495 GCF_041622395.1 Pontiella sp.
AGCGATTTGAGTGCGTGGTTCAGTTCCTCGACCGGAACGCCCAATCCCACCAGCGCGCCGAGGATCATATCCCCGCTGGCGCCGCCTATACTTTCGAAATGCAAGGTGCGTTTCATTGATTTCCTTTATTTAACGACGATGGCCCAGTCCTTGTCGGGATCGGCCGGGGGATTGCCCAGCGCCACGTTGCCGCCGCCCTGGACCGCAGCCACGGAACCCGCCTGCAACCCGCCGCCCTCGCGCGGATTGAACCATTGAACCCTGAACGAACCCTTCACCCCGCTCAAATCGAGTTCGGGGCGTTCAACCTTGGGCAGATAAATTAGATAGCACTTCCCGGGCTTGGCTAGGCAGTAGCCATCGTTGGAGTTGCCGGGATTGCCGATCAGCGCATTGGCGTTTTCCATTTCCCAGAACGGGACCTGTTGCCGGAAAAAGTCCAGCGCGACCCGGCTATAGTCCCACGTTTTATCGCGGCTGCGCCAGTCCTCGGCATTGAGGTCGCTTTGCGGCAGGCGATAGCCGAAATAGTATTCAACGCCCATGCCGCCCGCCATCAGCGTTCCCCACAGGGTCTGCGACCGCGCGTCGTCGATGGTGGGGATATAAAGCGGCTTCTTGCTCTTTTGGTTTTCCTTCAACGCTTGTTCGACACCCGGATAATCCGGATCGGGCGGCGTTCCAATGCCGGCGCTGCCGGACTCGTCGAAGCTGATCACCCACGGATGCCCGGACGCCTCGGAGCGGGTCACCCATTTGAGGGCGTCGCGATGCGTGTCCTTCAAGGCGGAATTCTGGATCGACAGCCCGGTCAGGATATCCTGCTGCCCCAGCAAGGCGCCATAAACCGCGTCCTGTTGACTCGGATAGGTGTGCAGCACGACGTTATGGCCATAGGGATCCGTTGCCCGGATGAAGCGCGCCTGTTGCTGGATTTCCTCGATGCTCTGGGTATTCTCTTCGCCGATGTTCCAGTTGAGCGCCAGGTTGTGGCCGAAGCGGGCGATCATTTCCCGGAGGTAGGCTTTTCGTTCGGGGCCAAGCTGGCCGCCGTCGAGCGCCTGCTTTTTCCCCGCGTCGTTTTTTCCGCGCAGGTCGTCGTTCTCGGTTTCCTGAAGCTTGAAATGGAGATACATGCCCTTGGACGTTCCATGATCGAACACGATGCCCCACTGGTCGAGCTTCGAGCAGTCGAAGTGCAGCTTGTCGTCGCGGCCGACATGCGGCCAAACATTGTCGCCATCGCCGCCGGCATTGTAGGGGATGAACGAGAACGCGTTGCAGCCCTTGCCGGCGAGGTAGTTGATTGCGCCAATCATGCCCTTGCCCTTTCCGCCCTTCCAGGAGGGATCGCCTTCGTGCCAATCGCGGAGGTGGGGGGCCCAGGTTTTCAACGGCCCCTTTTTCGGGTTGTTGGCGACCGTGCCGTCGAAATCGACATAGGCGAGGAAGGTTTCGGGCGCATCCGCGCCGGCCTTGACGAACCATTCGCCGTTGCCGGCGTGGCGCAGATAGCGCGTGCCCGTCGTCTGCAAGCGGCCTTTGGCGCGCAGGTCGGCGCTGGTCTTATCGGTCATCCCGACGACGAATCCGCCCTTGATGCCGTCGAACTTCGTGCCCGCGAAAGCGATGGAATAGCTCCACTTCCCGGACTTGTCGGGCGACAGGTGCGCCCGCCACTTATGGCCTTCGGTGGCCGAGGTTTCGGCGGCATTTCCATCGGCCGCGAAATAGCCGGGAACCAGATAGTCCGGCGAACCGGACTCGTGCGTGAAACGGACGTTCATTTGCAGATCGGTGAAGGGATTGGGCGCGTCGTCGGTCTCCCGGGCGAACGGCCCGTCGAGCGTGAGCGTCACCTTGTGCCACTGCTTGAGCTCGCCGCCCAGCTCAACGGCCCCGGACCCGGGCGCGGGCGCGGCCCATAGCGCGCACGAAACGGTTGCCGGCAAAACGATTGCCATGAGTTTGTTCATCGGATGCCTTTCGTGTCAGTTGAACCGAACCAGCCCGGACTCGCGCAGGCTGAGAAAATCGGTCGAATTATGATACCTGCGATGGCCGATCACAATGTGGTCCAGCACCTTGATGCCCATCAGCTCGCCGGCACCGATCAACTGCTTGGTGACTTTGATGTCCTCCGACGAGGGGGTCGGATCGCCGGAGGGATGGTTGTGCGCGAGGATCATCGAAGCGCAGGATTGCTCCAGCGCCTTTTTGAACAACTCGCGCGGATGGACCAAGCTGCCCGTAAGGGTTCCTTCGCTGATTTTCTGCGGCTCGCCGATCAGGCGGCACTTCGCATCGAGCATCAGTGCCCAGAAAACCTCTTTCTGCAAAACGCGCGCCCGTTCGCGCAGCACGGCGGCGGCCTGCTCGGGCGTCACCACCTTCGGGCTCTCGCCCACGCTCTCGCGGGTCAACCGTTGCGCGAGCTCCATCGCCGCCTTGATCATCTGCGCCTTCACCGGGCCAATACTGTTGATGGACCGGATCTCTTTGACCGAAGCCTTGGCCAAGGCCGTCAACGAGCCGAACGCCGACAGCAACCGCTGCGAAACCTCGACCACGTTCATGCCCTTCGTACCCGTCCGCAGAATCAGCGCCAGCAACACCGCATCCGAAACATTTTCGGCGCCGATGCGCTCGAACTCCTCGCGCGGACGCAGCTGCGCCGGCAGATCGCACACCCGCAACGATTCGTGTCTTACCGAATAGTGAAGTTTGTCGTCTTTGTTTGGCACGGGATCCTTTCCAAGGCGCGAGCCCGACGGGCTCGTCTCAGGGCTCCATCATCACGCCTATTTTCCGGTTGACCCGAATCCGCCCTCGCCGCGGGTGGTTTCGGAAAGTTCATCGACCATATCGTAGTAGATCGGGGAGCAGTCGCAGGCGACGACCTGGAAAAGGCGCTGGCCCTTTTCGGCGGTGTAGGAGAAATCCTTGATGTTGTCGCACATGGCCATCAGCTCGCCGCGGTAGCCGCCGTCGATCAGGCCGATGGAGTTGGCGAGGCGCAGGGGCGTCTTGGAGATGCTGGAGCGCGGCATCAGGAAATAGGCGCGGCCGTCTTCCGGCTCGCAGGCGATGCCCAGCTTGATCGCCTTGGTTTCGCCGGGTTCGATGGTGGTGTCTTCCAGCACGTAAAGGTCGAGCCCGGCGTCGCCTTCGTGGAAATAGCCGTGGTCGGAATAGACTTCGCGGGCGGTTTCGTTGAGCGGCTTGATATTCAAATGCATGATCTGTTCCTGTGTTGGGTTGTTTAAGAATCCGTGGGATATTAGCTTTGCGTTCGGCATTCTTAAACCACGAAATACGCGAACTACACGAAAACCTTCCTTTTCTTCCTTTCGAGGATTTGGTGTATTCCGTGGTTCATTCCAAAGCGAAGGGGAAACACATGTTGAAGTTGGCCATTTTTGGATCGGGGTCGGGCACGAACTGCCAGGCGATTATCGACGCGATCGAAGCGGGAACGCTGGAGGCGGAGATCAAATGCGTGCTGGCCGACAGCGAGGACGCTTTCATTCTCGAACGCGCCCGGAAACACAACATTCCGGCGATCTATTTCGACTGCGCCCCCTTCAAGACCAAGCTCGACGGCGAGGCCGAACAAAACGTGCTGCGGATTCTCGAAGCGCACGGCGTCAACTTTATCGCTTTGGCGGGCTTTATGCGGATCGTGAAGGACGGCCTATTGAAGGCCTACGAAGGCCGCATGATCAACATCCACCCTTCGCTGTTGCCCAGCTTCCCCGGGCTCGACGGCGGCAAGCAGGCGTTCGATTACGGCGTGAAGTTTACCGGATGCACCGTGCATTTCGTGGATGCCGGCGTCGATACGGGTGCGATCATCAACCAGAAATGCATCGCGATTGAGAACGACGACACGCTCGAAACCATGATGGCCAAGCTCCACGCCCAGGAACACATCGCCTACCCCGAGGCGCTGCAGTGGATCGCCGAAGGGCGGATCCAGCTCAACGGGCGGCGGATTACGCTTACGTAAGGCGTGAAACGTGAAGCGTGAGGCGTGAACCGGAATTTCCTGCCCAGGAAAATCACGTCTCAATCATCACTCGTCAAACCAGCAGATCGTCGTCTTCGGGTTCGTGGTGGCGCTCGGTCAGGCGGACCGGATCCCACTTGAAGTGGCTGAGGACGAACGAGGCGAGGCGGGTGCCGAAGAGGACGCCGCCGCCGATGAAGAGCAGGGCCTTGACGCTGTAGCCTTCGTAGCGGGAACTGAACTCGTTCAACAACGCCCCGCCCACGATTAGGATGAGCATGAGCGGCGTGACGAAGCGGATGGCGACATCCCACAACGGCCACAGCTTGACGGTACCCACCTGGTTGACGTGCCTGCGCATGACGCCAGATTTGAGCACCCAGCCAATGAGCATGCACTCGAGAATGCCGCCGATGATCAGCGCATAGTTGTTGATGAAGTGGTCGACGATATCGAGGATGAACAGGCCCGCCTGCGTCGTGAAGACAACGCTGCCGGCCAACCCCAGCGCGCAAATGATGGAGGTCGCTTTCTTGCGGGAAATGTTGAACTTGTCGCAGATGGAGCAGGAAAACGCCTCGGTGAGCGAAATGGCGGAGGAGAGCCCGGCCACGATCAGCACCAGAAAAAAGAGCGCGCCGAAGATGCGGTTGCCGGCGGGCAGCTGGTTGATGGCCTCGGGATACACCACGAAGGCCAGGCCGGGGCCGGCCTTGATGGCCTCGCCGAATTCAACCCCTTTGGCCTGCGCCATATAGCCGATGGTGCCAAAAACCGCAAAGCCGGTGATGAAGGAATAGAGGCAGTTGAGCACGCTGGTGGTCAGCGCGTTGCCGACGATGTCGGTCTTTTTCGGCAGGTAGCTGGCATAGGTAATCATGATGCCGAACCCGAGCGACAGCGTGAAAAAAATCTGCCCGAACGCGGCGACCCAGACGGCGCGCCCCTCGGGCGTCATGAGACTGATCTTTGAAAAGTCGCAGTGCAGATAGTGGTTCTTGATGGCGTCGATCGCGCCGGGAAGCCGCAACGACCAACCGACCAGCACCAACGTCAGCAGGAAGAGCAGCGGCATGAAGATCATGCTGGCCTTTTCGATGCCGTGGCTGACCTCGCGATAGCAGATGCCCCACACAATGACCCAAGTCAGGACGGTGCCAACGAGAATCCACGGCCGTATGCTGCCGAGATCGAACGGCCCGTCGCTGATCTGCAGGAATTCCGTGAAAAAGTATGCCCCGGTATCGGCGCCCCACGAAAGGTTGAGCGAGAGGCAGAAATAGTTCATGCACCAGCCGATGACGGCGGCGTAGAAGAGGTTGATCCCGAAAAAGGCGACGGTGGGCATCCACCAGCCAAGCGGCTCCCAGAGCGGATGGACGCGGGCGAAGGCCAAGGGCGGCGATGCCTTTTCCCGGTGCCCGAGGGCATATTCGAGAATCATCAGCGGGATGCCGGCGAGCAGCAACGCAACCGTATAGGGAACCAGAAAGGCGCCGCCCCCGTTTTCATAGGCCATGTAGCCAAAGCGCCAGATGTTTCCGAGTCCGACCGCCGACCCAATGGCGGCCAACAGGAAACCGAGTTTGCTGCCCCAGAGATTTCGCTTTTCAGTCATAGCCCCGCCCTGCCTGAAAATGGGTTAGTGGATGGTCGGGTTACCGGCGGAATGGATCGGCACGGATGCCAACCAATTTCCAGACCCCGGCTCCACGCTAATTGCGGTGACGGAAGCTAATGCGTCCCTTTTCAAGATCGTAGGGCGAAATTTCAACCGTTACCCGGTCCCCCACTGCGATTCGGATGAAGTTCTTTCTCATTTTGCCCGAAATGTGCGCAAGAACCGTGTGCCCATTCTCCAGTTCAACGTGGTACATGGTGGAGGGCAGTACCTTTTTCACCACACCTTCAGCTTCGATTACATCGGCTTTGGCCATAGATATTCTCTCCTTCTAAAAATTACAAAACGCGAATGCTACACGCTTAAAACGCGTTTGCAACCCTAACCATGGGCCATTTATCAAAGGATGGGTCTAAACCGCTTCGCCGCGCAGCGGGATCCCGCGCTTATAGAGGTTGGCATAATGCTGGATTCGGGAGGCCAAATCCTTCTGTTTGTTGGCCCGCGCAACCTTCATGCCGCGCTTGGCCCAATCGCTGGCCTCGCCGAAATGCTGCAACTCGGCGTAGGACGCACTGATGAGCAACAGGGTGAGGGCATCGTTCTGCCCGGTGATATCGAGCAGCTTCTGGGCATACTCGAGTGCCTCCGTGCCGTTGCGCTCATCGGGGTTTTCATCGGTGGCCAGGATAAGGATCAGCTCGCGCAGGGCAACGATGTCCCGCGGGTTGATGTGGAGTTTTTTGCGCGCCTTCTCGCTCTTGGACGCATTTTCGGACTCTTCCTGGTGCATGTCGATATCGTCGAGGGCGGAAAGGGTGAGATCGAGCGAGATTTTTTCCTCATCGAACTTTTTCTGGAGGAA